>JBIIDW010000134.1:0-6043 GCA_044238215.1 Steroidobacteraceae bacterium | reverse complement strand
TCTACCAGATGGCCAAGGACGGCGCCCTCGCCTTCCCCGCCATCAACGTCAACGACGCGGTCACCAAGTCTAAGTTCGACAACCTCTACGGCTGCCGCGAGTCGCTGGTCGACGCCATCAAGCGCGCCACCGACGTCATGATCGCCGGCAAGGTCGCGGTGGTCTGCGGCTACGGCGACGTGGGCAAGGGCTCGGCGCAGGCGCTGCGCGCGCTGTCGGCACAGGTCTGGGTCACCGAGGTCGACCCGATCTGCGCGCTGCAGGCGGCGATGGAAGGCTACCGGATCGTCACGATGGACTACGCGGCCGACAAGGCCGACATCTTCGTCACCGCCACCGGCAACTTCCACGTGATCACGCACGATCACATGAAGGCGATGAAGGACCAGGCGATCGTCTGCAACATCGGGCACTTCGACAACGAGATCGACTGCGCCTCGCTGAAGCAGTACCGCTGGGAGAACATCAAGCCGCAGGTCGACCACATCATCTTCCCGGACGGCAAGCGCATCACGCTGCTGGCCGAGGGCCGTCTCGTGAACCTCGGCTGCGGCACGGGCCACCCGAGCTACGTGATGTCCTCGTCGTTTGCCAACCAGACGATCGCGCAGATCGAGCTGTGGGCGAACCACGACAAGTACCCGGTCGGCGTCTACGTGCTGCCGAAGCACCTCGACGAGAAGGTCGCGCGGCTGCAGCTGAAGAAGCTCGGCGCGCAGCTCACCGAGCTGACGGACCAGCAGGCACGCTACATCGGCGTGTCGCCGCAGGGTCCCTACAAGCCGGACGCCTACCGCTACTGAGCGGAGAGGCAATCTCCGGTTGCCCACGGGGCCCGCGGCGCAAGCCGCGGGCCCTTTTCATTCCTGCGCATCCTGCACGGTGATTATGTGCGGGCGGCGCAACACGGTTGCCCGCATCGCCGTCGCGGCTTGACCCAGGTCACCCTGCAGGGCCCGAGGCGCTTGCTAGGATGCCGACGTGTCACCGAGGAGCCTCCCGCCCATGCGCACGATCCGTCTCGTGCAGATCACCGACACGCATCTCTCCGGCGACGAAGCCGCGACGATGCGCGACGTGGCGACCCTGCCGGCGCTGCGCGCCGTGCTCGCGCACGCGGCGCCCGCGATCGCCGCGGCCGACGCGGTGCTGGTCACCGGCGACGTCGTGCAGGACGACCCGCGAGGCTATCGCCACTTCCGCGAAGTCCTGGGCGCGCTCGGCCGGCCGGTGCTGGTGCTGCCGGGCAACCACGACGACCCCGTGGCGCTGCGGGACGCGCTCGAGGGACACCCGGCGTTCCAGTTCGGCGGGCACTTCGACGCCGGCGGCTGGCGCATCGTGCTGCTCGACAGCGTCGTCCCGGGCGAGGTCTGGGGCCGGCTCGGGGATGCGGACCTGGGCGCGCTCGACCGCTGCCTGACCGAGGCGCGGGACCGCCACGCGCTGGTCTGCCTGCACCATCATCCGGTCAGCATGGCGAGCGGCTGGCTCGACGGCATCGGCCTGCGCGAACCCGAGGGCTTCCTCGAGGTGCTGGCGCGTCACCCGCAGGTCCGCGGGGTGGTGTGGGGCCACGTGCACCAGGCCTTCGACGCGCTGCGCGGCGGCGTCCGCCTGCTTGCGACCCCCTCGACCTGCGTGCAGTTCATGCCGCGCGTCGACGACTTCGCCATCGACAGCCGTCCCCCCGGCTATCGTATGCTCGCGCTGCAGGCACGTGGCGGCATCGACTCGGAGGTGGCGTGGCTCGACGATTTCCCGGCCGCTGGCTCGCCGTCCTGGGCCTCCTCCTGTCCGGCGGCCTGAGCGCCGCTCCCTCACCCGCAGCCGCCCGCGCAGCTCCCGAAGCGGCCACCCGCGCCGCAACGCCTGCAGCCGGCTCCGTCTGGGTTCTGCGCGGACCGCGCAACTCGGTGTTCCTCGCCGGCTCGATCCACCTGCTGCCAGCCTCCGCACCGGCGCTGCCGCCGGCCATCGAGCGTGCCTACGCCGAGGCCGAATCGCTGGTCATGGAGCTCTCGCCCGACGACTCCGACGCGGCACGCATCGGCGCGGTGATGCTCGACAAGGGCCGCTTCCCGGCGCAGTCCGGCCTTGCCGCCGCGGTTGGCGCCGCGCGCTGGGAACGCCTGCAGCCATGGCTGAGCCGGAACGGCCTGCCACCCGCCATGATCGAGGGGTTCGAGCCCTGGGCACTCGCGCTGCTGCTGACCTCGGCGGAGTTCGCGCGGCTCGGGCTGGAACCCGACTCGGGGGTCGAGGCGCAGCTGCGCGCGCGCGCGCAGCGCGAGGGCAAGCCGGTCGCCGGCCTCGAGACCCCCGAGTACCAGCTCGGCCTGTTCGATGCGCTGCCGCCCGGCGCGCAGCTGCAGCTGCTGGACGGCACGCTCGACGACCTCGCGGACGCCGACGCCGACTTCAGCCGCCTGCTTGCGGCCTGGCGCAACGGCGACGACCGTGAACTCGAGGCGCTGCTGGCGGAAGCCTACGCCGGCATGCCGCAGCTTTATGAGTCGCTCGTGCATCGGCGCAACGCCGACTGGGTGCCGCGCGTGCGCGCGCTGCTGGAGGGAAGCGACGACGTGCTGGTCGTCGTCGGCGCCCTGCATCTCGTCGGCGAGCGCGGACTCGTCGCCCTGCTCGCGCGCGAGGGCCTCCGCGTCGAGCGCGTCACCCTGCATTGAGCCCCGCCCCGAGGCCCCAATGAAAGCCTTCGCCGCCTTCTTCGGCCTGATCCTCCTCGGCCTCGCCGCCATCGCGCTGTTCGCGTGGCCGGCCTATGAGCTGCTGACGCCTGACTTCGACGTCAAGTTTCACCGCGTCGCCAGCCGCATCGGCATGCTGGTGCTGCTGGTGGGATTCCTGCTCGTCGCGCGCCGCATGGCCGTCGCCGACCGCGCCAGCCTCGGCTACGGCCTGCCGCGTGCGAGCTTCCTGCGCGAGACCTGCGTGGGACTGCTGCTGGGCGTGGCGACAATGCTGCCGGTCGCCCTGGCGATGATCGCTCTCGACCTGCGCGAGCTGCGCCCGGGCACCAGCCTGGACGCCGCCACGCTCGCGCCGCTCGCGCTCGAGGGCCTGCTGCGCGGCATCGCCGTGGCCCTGATCGAGGAGACCTTCCTGCGCGGCGCCATGCACACGGCGATCGCGCGCGAGTCCGGCGCCCGCGCCGCGGTGCTGCTGACGGCAGTGGTCTACGCCGCGACCCACTTCATCGGCCGGCACCGGATCCCGCCCGAGCAGCTTGGCCCGGGCAGCGGGCTGGACCTGCTGGCCGGCTCGCTCGCCGCCCTCGCACACCCGGCGGCGATCGCCGACGCCTTCCTGTCGCTGGCCGCGGTCGGCGTCCTGCTCGGCGTCGTGCGCGTGCTCACCGGCAACATCGCAGCCTGCATCGGCCTGCACGCAGGCTGGGTCTGGGTGATCACGTTCCTGCGCGAGACCTCCGGACCGGACGACGACAGTCCGCTGCGCTTCCTGCTGTCGGGCTTCGACGGCGTGGTGGGCTGGCTGGTGCTCGGCTGGACGGCGGTGATCGGCGTCGCGCTGTGGGGCTTCTACCGGCGGCGTTCAGTCGTCGGCGCGGCGGATCAGCGGTGACAGCTGCGCCAGCCGCAGCAGCGGGTCGTCGATCTCGAGGCACGACTGCTTGTCACCCAGGCTGATCGGCAGGATCTCGACCAGCCGGTAGCCGACCCAGTCGGCGTCGTCGAAGCGCCGCTCGACCGACTGGTAGAGGTCGCCCAGCTCCGGCAGTACCTTGCGCAGCAGGCCGGCCAGGTGCTGGTACTCCTCGGGAACGGCGACCGCCGGCCCCGCGGGCAGCCACTCGACCTCCCCCATGTTGAGGCCGCCGGGCTCGCGCCAGCGGCGCAGCACGCGGAACCGGCGATCGCCGCGGCAGGTGATGCCGAGCAGCCGGTCAGGCAGCGGGTAGAAATCGACGATGCGCGCCAGCGTGCCGACGTCGGCGGTGCCGGCGACCTCGCCGACCTCCGCGCCCGCGCGGATCAGCACGACGCCGAAGCCGGAGTCCTCGCGCATGCAGCGCCGCACCATGTCGGTGTAGCGGGTCTCGAAGATGCGCAGCGGCAGCGGGCCGCCGGGAAACAGCACCGTGTTGAGCGGGAACAGCGGGATCTCGGCCCGTTCGCCCACGCGATCAGCCCTCCCGACCCCAGCGCTTCATCAGGTCGTTCGGGACGTCGAGCTGGTCGAGAACGCGCGAGACGATGAAGTCGACCAGTTCCTCGACCTGCGCGGGCCGGTTGTAGAAGCCCGGATTGGCCGGCAGGATCGTCACGCCGAGGCGCGCGAGCCGCAGCATGTTCTCGAGGTGGATGGTCGAGAACGGCGTCTCGCGCGGCACGATGACCAGCCGGCCGCCCTCCTTCAGCACGACGTCGGCGGCGCGCTCCAGCAGGTTCTCGCTGGCGCCCGCGGCCACCGCGGACAGCGTCGCCATGCTGGCCGGGCAGATCACCATGCGCTGCGGCGCGCCCGAGCCGCTGGCCACGGGCGAGGTCCACTCCTCCTCGCCGAACACGCGCAGCTGGCCGTCGCGCGCGCCGAAGCGGCCGGACAGGTAGCGGGTCTGCTCCACGGTCCGCCCCGGCAGGCGGCAGTCGGTCTCCGAGCCGATGACGATCTGCGCGGCACGCGTGAACATCAGGTAGACCTGGTGGTCCGCGGCGAGCAGGCACTCCACCAGGCGCAGCCCGTACTGCGCGCCCGAGGCGCCGGTCATGCCGACCGTGACGATGCGCTCGTCCCTGCGACTCATCTGCCGTTACCCCCCCGGTGCCGCCGCCAGCGCGGCGAGCAGCTTGCCGTGCAGTCCGCCGAACCCGCCGTTGGACATGATCAGCGCGTGGTCGCCGGGGCGCAAGGCGGCAGCGAGTTCCGCGGCCATCGCGTCGACGTCGCCGCGCACGCGTGCGCGCGCGCCGAGGCCGGCCACGACCGCGGCCGCGTCCCAGCCGAGGTCGGGTGCCGCGTAGACCCAGACTTCGTCGGCGGCGGCCAGCGAGGCCGCGAGGCTCTCCCGGTGGACGCCGAGCCGCATCGTGTTCGAGCGCGGCTCGAGGATGGCGACGATACGCTCGCCGCCGACGCGCCTGCGGAGTCCCTCCAGCGTCGTGGCGATCGCGGTCGGGTGATGCGCGAAGTCGTCGTAGACCCGGATGCCACGCACCTCGCCCCGCAGCTCCATGCGGCGCTTCACGCCCCGGAACTCGCGCAACGCGCCGCAGGCGACCTCGGGCGGCACGCCGGCGTGGCGCGCCGCGGCGATCGCCGCCAGCGCGTTGTCGACGTTGTGCCCGCCGATCAGCCCCCACTCGACCGTGCCGACCACCGCGCCGTGCAGCAGCACCTCGAAAGCGGAGCCGTCGTCGCGGGCCACGGCGGAGCGGGCGGACCAGGCTGCGCCGGGCCCGTCGGCGCGGGCGAAGCCTTCGCGGGTGCTCCAGCAACCCATGCCCAGCGTCTCGGCGAGGCGCGGATCCGCGGCGTTCCAGATCACCCGGCCCGCGCCGGGCACGGTGCGCACGAGGTGGTGGAACTGGCGCTGGATGGCGGCGACGTCGGGGTAGATGTCGGCGTGGTCGTACTCGAGGTTGTTGAGCACGGCGGTGCGCGGCCAGTAGTGGACGAACTTGGCGCGCTTGTCGAAGAAGGCGGTGTCGTACTCGTCGGCCTCGACCACGAAGAACGGCCGCTCGCCGAGGCGGGCGCTGACGCCGAAGTCGGCCGGCACGCCGCCGATCAGGAAACCCGGGGAGAGCCCGGCGTATTCCAGCACCCACGCGAGCATGCTGGTGGTGGTGGTCTTGCCGTGCGTGCCCGCCACGGCCAGCACCCAGCGGTCGCGCAGCACGTGGCGCGCCAGCCACGAGGGCCCGGACTCCACCGGGATTCCCCGCTCGAGCAGTGCTTCGACCACGGGCATGCCGCGGGTCATGACGTTGCCGACGACCACCACGTCGGGGAGCGGGTCGAGCTGGGCCGGGTCGAAGCCCTCGACGAGCTCGACGCCCAG
>JBIIDW010000133.1:0-6065 GCA_044238215.1 Steroidobacteraceae bacterium | reverse complement strand
CGGGCGTGGTGACCCGCCCGCTGCAGGCCGGCACCGGCGCGCTGCCGAAGGCGACCGACCAGGTTCGCGTTCACTACGAAGGTCGCCTGATCGACGGCTCGGTGTTCGACAGCTCGCTGCAGCGCGGCGAGCCGGCGACGTTCCGCCTCGACGGCGTCATCCCCTGCTGGACCGAGGCGCTGCAGCAGGTCAAGGTCGGCGGGCGCATGCGCATCGGCTGCCCCTCCTCGGCCGCCTATGGCGACGAGGGTCGCCCGCCGGCGATTCCGCCGGGAGCCACCCTGGTCTTCGACGTGCAGCTGCTCGAAATCGTCCCCTGACGACCCCGCACCACCCTTTCACCCGGAGGACTCCGCGATGACCCACACGTCCGCGTTCCGTTCGACGATCGCCGCCGCGCTGGCGGCAACCGCCCTGCTCGCCTCGGCATCCGCCCACGCGCAGATGCCACCGGCCGCGCCGAAGAGCGACGTCGCGCTGCGGATCGAGAAGGCCCTCGCCAGCGACATCCGCAGCGCCGACGAGCGCGCGCGCGACGCCCGGGAACGCAAACCCGTGCAGACGCTCGAGTTCTTCGGGCTGCAGCCGGACATGCGCGTCGTGGAGCTGGTACCCGGCGCCGGCTGGTACACGAAGATCCTCGGCCAGGTGCTCGCCGAGAAGGGCAAGCTCTACGTCGCCGTGGGTGCAGCACGCCTGGCCCCGCGCCTCGCCGAGTGGAAGCTCGACAAGGTCGAGGTCGCCGACGGCCGCACGGTGCTGAAGCCCTCGGGGCAGTTCGGCGTGTTCCAGGCCGAGAGCCTCGAGCTGCCGGTCAAGGACATCGACATGGTCCTCACCTTCCGCAATCTGCACAACATGACGCCGGAGACCCGCGCTGCGCTCAACCGCGAGGTCTTCAGGGCGCTGCGCCCGGGCGGCATCTACGGTGTGGTCGACCACACCCGGCGCCACAACGAGCCGGGCACCGTGGAGAACTGGCGGCGCATCGATCCCGTGCTGGTCATCAAGGAGATGACCGACGCCGGTTTCGAGCTCGTCGCCTTCAGCGACCTGCACTATCGGCCGGACGACGAACTGCGCTTCGACACGGGCCGGCCGTCGATCGCCGGCTACAGCGACCGCTTCACGCTGAAGTTCCGCAAGCCGGCCACGCGCTGAACCGGCATCGGGGTCCACTGCATGTACCTGCTGCACATCGCCAACAGGAACTACTCGTCCTGGTCGCTGCGGCCGTGGCTGCTGCTGCAGGAACGCGGGATCCCGTTCGAGGAGCAGCTGCACCGGTTCGAGCCCGGCGGAAGCGCGGAGGCATTCCGTCGCTTCTCGCCCACCGGCCGCGTGCCCTGCCTGGTCGACGGCACCGTCACCGTCTGGGACTCGCTCGCGATCACCGAGTACCTCGCCGAACGCCACGACGGAGTCTGGCCGCAGGACGCCTCGGCGCGGGCGTGGGCACGCTGCGCCGCGGCGGAGATGCACTCGGGATTCGGTGCGCTGCGCGAGCAGTGCAGCATGAGCTGCGGCATCCGCGTGCAGCTGCACGCGGTCACACCCGCGCTGCGCGCGGACCTAGAGCGGCTCGGCCAGCTGTGGCGCGACGGCCTCGGCCGCTGGGGCGGGCCGTGGCTCGCGGGGGCGGAGTTCTGCGCGGTCGACGCGTTCTTCGCGCCGGTCGCGTTCCGCATCCAGACGTACGGACTGGCGCTGCCCGAGGACGCGGCGGCCTACGCCCGCCGGCTGCTGGAGCTGCCGGGCATGCGCCACTGGTACGCGGCCGCGCTGCAGGAGACGTGGCGCGACCCGGAGCACGAGGCCGACGTGCCGCGCTGGGGCGTCATTACCGCCGACCTGCGCAGCGCAGGCCCAGCGCCAGGCTGAGCAGCAGCAGCAGGCCCGCGCCGAGGCTGCCGCCGCCGCCGCCCGAGGGTGGCGGCGCGCTGACCTCGAGCGAGGTCTCGGCCGAATTGTTCCCAGACACCGGGTCGCCGACGGTCGCGGCGACCGTGGCCCTGATCGACCGCGTGCCCGTCTGCGGCGAGCCCACCGTGAGCACCACGTCCTCGCTCGCACCGGCCGCCAGGCCGCGTGGAGCGCAGCTCACGGTGCCGGCGGCCAACGTGCAACCGAGGTTGTTGGTCGCGACACCGCTGACGGTCAGCCCGGCCGGCAGCTCGAAGCTCAGCCGCGCGTCGGCCGCCGGGTCGCCCTCGAGGTGCCGGACCCGCGCCGTCACCTGCGACGAGCCTGCCGTCGTCAACGTCGCGGGCGCGGCGCTGAGGGTGACCGACAGGTCTGCGCTGGGATCGATGCCGAAGGCCACCTGCGCCGTGTTGTTCACCGCAACGGCGTCGGCCGGCGCTGCGATGGCGATGGTCATGGAGGCGGTGCCGGACTGGCTCGCGCGCAGGTTCAGCGTGACGGCTCGCGAGGTCTGCACCGGGATCGAGCCGAGCGTGCAGTTGAGTGTGCCGCCGGAGCCGGCGGTGCAGCTGCCGCCACCCGCCACCTGCGAGGAGTTCAGCGTCAGCGCAGCGGGCAACGTCACCGTCGCCGTCACGCCGTCGATCGCCAGCGCGCCGATCGAGCGCACGTTGAACGTGTAGTCGAACGACACGCCGCGCAGGCGGCGCGCCGGTGCCGGGGCGTCGATGTCCGCGTCGGGAACGGTGATGACTGCCAGGCAGCTGGTCGGCGCCGCCGCGATCCGCGGCCGGATCGCGGCGAGGCTGCACTGCGAGAACGTCTGGCTGCCGTTGAGGCGCGCGGCCATCAGGAAGGTCGTTGCGGTCGACTCGCAGGACGAGCCGGTCTCACCGTCGTGCGAAGCGCCGAAGTTGTGCCCCATCTCGTGGGCGATGACCAGCGCCGAATTCGTCGCCGAGAGGTTGCCCTGCGAGAGGCCCGCGCTGAAGCGCGGGCTGCACAGCCCGCCGACGTAGGCCACGCCGACCGTGCTGCCGTCGAGTTCGCGCCCGGTAATCAGGTGGGTCAGGCCCCGCGCGGACTGGCCCGGCGTCGACTGCCGCCAGGACGCCAGCTCGCCGAGCAGCGTGCTGGCCGCGGTCGTCGAGGTAAACGGATCGTTGGGATCGCGGAACACCCGCGCTTCCGCCACCACCACCTTGACGCCGAGTTGTGCGGCGAAGATGCCATCGACGACGTTCATGCGCACCGCGATCGCCTGCTCGGCGGTCCCGCTGCTGCCGACGAAGTTGGCGAGCTGGGAGAGCTCGTAGTCGCCGACCACGGTGACCTGCAGCTGCCGGGTGGGCAGCGTGGCGGCCTGGACGTCGAACCCCCCGCCGAAACGCTCGAGTACCTGCTGCGCGGTGACCGGCTCCCCCGCCGCCCCGTCGCGCAGGTCGTCGACGTGCCTGACGGCCCCGCAGCTCGCAGCGCCGGCCTGCACGAGCGTGTCGGCCAGCCGGTAGATCACCGGAGCGCTGCCGCGCGCCGCGAGCGGCCCGACCACCCCGCCTGCGGCCTCGGCGGCGGGCTCCACCGCGTAGTAGTCGCTGCCGTCGAAGATCAGTCCGTACAGCCCGGAGGGCGTGCGCGTCAGGCGCAGCCAGGAACCCGGCACGCCTTCGAGCGTGCCGCGCAAGGCCTCGACGCCCGGCATCCGCTGCGGGGTCACGAAGCGCAGGCTCTCATTGCGCTCGAGGCGCAGGTCGAAGCGCCTGCCGAAGGCCTCGAACCCCGTGGCACGGCCGGCGGAATCCACGCGCAGCTCGCGCAGCGGCTCGTGGTAGAGGATCCGGAAGGCATCGTCGGCGGCTGCAAGCGGCGCGACGAACGCCGGCCCGGGTGCGAGCAGCGCCAGCGCGAAGGCCGCGACCTGCAGCGCGGTTGCGCGTCCGAATGCGCGGGCGCGAGGGAGTACCGGTGACGGTGGCGAGCTCGGGCTCATCGGTCCTCGGGACTCCCGGGGACGCCCGGGCCATGGATAAGGAGCACCAAGACTAGAGCGCCGGTCGGGGGGCGGCAAGGCGCTGCGTCACATCGCGTAGTAGGCTAGGCCGCGTCTGCCCCGCCGGCTGGGCGGCACTTCCACGGAGACGTCAACTTGGTCAACCGCAGGGAATTCGTCGCCGCGGCCGGACTCGCCGCGGCAGTGCAGCCGGGTGCACCGGCCGGGGCCGCCGCGACCCGTGGGCCGCGGCCTCGGTCGCGGGTGTGGCGGATCGGCAGTCCGCCGTCGATCGGGAACCTGCAGCTCACCGAGCGCGAGACTCCGGAACCGGGCGCGGGCCAGGTGCGGGTGCGCGTGGTGGCCTCGTCGATCAACGCGCGCGACCGCGGCATCGTCGGCGGCTTTTTCCCGATCGGCGCGCGCAAGGCTTCGATCCCCCTCAGCGAGGGTGCCGGGGAAGTCGTCGCGCTGGGAGCCGGCGTGTCGCGAGTGCGCGTCGGTGATCGCGTGGCCTGCTGCCACTTTCCCACCTGGACCGAGGGCCGCTGGTCACCGGACGTCTACGACTCGGACGTCGGCAACACGCTGGACGGCTGGCTGGGCGAGCAGGTGCTGCTGCCCGAATCCGGGCTCGTCGTGCTGCCGGCGGTCGTCAGCTACGAGACCGCGGCCACGCTCGCCTCGTCCGGCGTCACCGCCTGGCACGCACTCTACGAGGTGGCGCGGCTGCGTCCGGGCCAGACGGTGCTCACGCTGGGCACGGGCGGCGTCTCGACGATTGGCATGCAGTTGGCAAAGGCCGGCGGCGCGCGGGTGGTGGTCACCTCGTCCCGCGACGACAAACTCGCCCGCATGCGCGAACTCGGTGCCGACTTCGTCGTCAATTATCGCCGTGAGGCCGCCTGGGGACGGCGCGTCATGGAACTCACCGGTGGCGTCGACGTGGTCCTGGAGAACGTCGGCCGTCCCACCCTCGACGAGTCGATGGAAGCCTGCGCATCGGGCGCAACGATCGTCATGATCGGCACCGGTCCGCTGCCGCGGGACCTGCCGCGAATGCCCGGGCTCTACACGAAGAACCTCGGGCTCAAGGCCATCAGCAACGGCAGCCGCAGGATGTTCGAGGACCTGCTGGCGGGCCTCGCGGCAGCGCGGATCTCGGCCGTCGTCGACAAGGTCTTCGCCTTCGAGGACGCGATCGCCGCATTCCGCGAGATGGAGGCGTCCGATCACGTCGGCAAGGTGCTGATCAGGCACCCCTGAACGGAGCCTGCCCCGATGTGGAAGGCACTGCGGATCGCGCTGCTGCTGACGCTGCTGTTCGCAGTCGCGACCCTGACCTGGGTGGACCGGGCACGCACGACCGACTGGAACTCCACGTTGTGGATCGGCATCTTCCCGGTGGCGGGCGATGCCAGTCCCGTCACGCGCCGCTACCTCGCGGGACTCGAGCCTGCCAGGCTCGCGTCGATCGACGCCTTCTTCGCGCGCGAGGCGAAGCGTCACGGCGTGCCGCTGGCGAAGCCGGCGCGGGTGGAACTCCACCCGGAGGTGCGGGAGCTGCCCCCCGTGCTGCCGCCCGGCGCGGGTCCGCTGCGCAGCGCGGCCTGGAGCCTCGCCACCCGCGCCTACGCGCGGCGGCACGCCGGCGACACCCTGGCCGACATCCGCGTATTCGTCGTCTACCACGATCCGGCGCTGCGGCCCGCGGTGCCGCACTCGCTGGGGCTGCAGAAAGGACTCGTCGGCGTCGTCCACGCCTTCGCCGACCGGTCGATGGACGGCCAGAACGCCATCGTCGTGGCCCACGAGGTCATGCACACGCTGGGTGCCACGGACAAGTACGACCCGGGCACGGGACGACCGGTGTTTCCGCAGGGTTATTCGCGGCCCGCCGCAGTGCCCCGCTATCCGCAGCCGACCGCCGAGATCATGGCGGGCCAGCGGCCGCTGTCGAAGGATCGCTCCGAGATGCCCGCGGGTCTCGCGGCGGTGGAGGTCGGCGATACCACCGCGTTCGAGATCCGCTGGACGGCGCGCTGATGCAGGACCCTGCCGAAGAACCCGACCAGCAGCCGGTGGAGGTGCCCCCCGAACTCCTCGCCGACGACGTCCTGCGCGCCGTAATCGAGTCGTTCGTGCTTCGCGA
>JBIIDW010000131.1:0-6147 GCA_044238215.1 Steroidobacteraceae bacterium | reverse complement strand
TGGAGGCCGTCGTCGTCCGGCGTCTGTTTCTTCATGCCTTCCCTACCCCTGTCCGCGGAGTATGCCGTGACGATCGCGGGAGACACATTCGACTGAACTTAATGAATCACGGCGCGGGCACAGCGAGATCCACGCCCACCGGGCAGTGGTCCGGCAGCCGGTAGCGACGCGCGTCGCCCGGGTCGTAGGTCAGTCGCACGAAGCCGTCTGGCACCCGGCGCACCGCGAGCGACTTCGACAGCACGACGTGGTCGATGTAGCCGCCGTAGTTCTGGCCCGCAGCGCAGTTGACGAAGCGTTGCCCCTCGGCTGCGTTCACCAGGTCGGCTTCCTCGGGGTCGCCGTCGTCGATCTCGGCCCACAGGCTGCGCGGCGCGCCCTGGTCGTTGCGGGCAGGCCCGGGATCGGCCAGCAGATCGCGATTGAAGTCGCCGAGCACTGCGAACGGGCGCCCTGAGCGCGCCTGGCCGTCGATCCAGCGCTCGAGTTCCGGTACCTGGCGCGCGAGCGTGCCGCAGGCATCGCGTGGTGAGTCGAGGGTGCGGCGCGCACAGCCCGACTTCAGGTGAACCGACAGCAGGCGGATCTCGCGCGGCTCGCCGGGGTAAAGCGTCAGTTCGGCGCCGCGCCGCAGCCGGTCTCCCAGCGACAGCGGCAGGAAATCAGGCCCGCAGCGGTGCGGGATGCCCTTGCGGATCGCGAAGCCGGTGTTCTGCACCGCGTCGCGCCGCGTGAAGCAGAAGTCGTGGTCCGGGAACACCCGCCGCGCCGCCGCGGGTCCGTCGACCTCCTGCAGCGCGACGACGTCGGCGTCGAGGCGCCGCGCGTAGCGGGCCATCGCCTCGAAGTCGGCCGTCGAGCGTTCGAGGCGCCCGGCGACGTCACAGGGAATGAAGCGCCGCCGCGGACCCGGCGAGGCACCTTCCGGCACGCAGCCCGAGGCGAGGCGGCGGAAGTCCTCGGGCGCGACGAGCCACTCGAGGTTCCAGGTGGCGATGCGCAGTGCCGCCGGCGCGGGCGGGGCGGCCGGCTGGCTGGCGGGGGCGTCGCAGCCGCTGGCCAGGAAGGCCACGGCGGCGAGGATGAGTATTGCAGGGCGGTTCATCCGTGGATGATCGCCGGGCCGTCAAGCCCGTGCAAACCGCAATAGGGGCCGATTCGCCGTGGAATGATGCCGTGCTAGTCTGCCCGCCCTGCGCTGTTGGCAATCCACGGGAGGGCGCGCGATGGGTCTCGACGTACTGGGTTATCGCCGGCTGTTCGGCGTGCTGGGTCCCTCGACCAACACCACGGTCCAGCCGGACTTCGACGACATGCGCCCGCACGGCGTGACCAACCACTACAGCCGCATCTACACGCCCAACTCGAAGGCGATCAGCGACGAGACCTTCTACGCCGCGACCCAGGTCATCGCCAGCAACGTCATCGACGCGGTGCGCAGCGTCATGACCTGCGAGCCCGACTACCTCGTCATGGGCATGTCCGCGGTCACGTTCTACGGCGGCGCCAGGGGCGCCGACGAGTTCCAGCGCCAGATCGAGAAGGAGTCCGGCGTCGGCATCTCCTGCGGTTCGCACAGCTGCACCGCGGCCCTGAAGGCGTACGGCGGCATCAAGCGCATCGCGTTCCTGTCGCCGTACTACCCGGTCGCCAACGCGCAGGTCCGCCAGTATTTCGCCGACATGGGCTACGAGACGGTGCGCGACGTGCCGCTGCGCTGCCCCTCGTGGACCGCAATCGCGCAGGTGCCGGAGTCCCGCTGCCGCGAGGTCCTGCGCGAGCTCGACGGCCCGGATGTCGACGCGATCATCCAGGTGGGCACCAACCTGTCTATGGTGCGGCTCGCCGCCGAGGCCGAGAAGTGGCTGAACAAACCCGTGATCGCGATCAACACGGCGACCTACTGGCACGCGCTGCGCTTCAACGGCATCACCGACAAGATCCACGGGTTCGGCCGGCTGCTGTCCGACTTCTGACCTGCGCCGGGCCGCCGCGGCAGGGCGGCCCGTTGCGCGGGCTCCGCTAGTTCCGCCAGCACCACTCCGCCGACTTGGTCGCGCCGCCGGCCACGCCCTTGCTCGCCGTGTGCGTGATGGTGAGCGTCTTGCAGGAAGTGTCCTTGGCCTGCTCACCCTGCGGTACCGCCTGGAGCGTGAAGGAGCCGGCGTTCAGGGTCGCCGTCAGCTGGTAGCGGCCCTCGGCCGCGAGCTTCGGGAACGTGCCTGCCGTGGGGCAGCCGGCGGCGTTGTAGGCGTTGAGGTTCATGAAGCAGCGCTCGAGCGCCGTCGCCTCCGTCAGCAGCAGCTGCTTGGCCTCGGCGCGGTGAGTGCGGATCACCTGCTGCCGGTAGCCCGGCACGGCCACCGACACCAGGATCGCCAGCACGACCAGCGCGATCATCAGCTCGATCAGCGTCACGCCGCGCTGCCGGCGCGGCGCTGGCCGCTGCCGGCTCACTGCAGCTGCCGCCACGACTGCCTCCCGTAGTAGCCGGGTGACGCGTAGACGCGCTGCCCGCAGGGCTCGCCCGGAGTGCAGCCGGCCAGTCCCGGCGTGTCGGTGCTGCTTCCGGAGCCCATCATCAGCAGCAGGTCCCAGTCGCCGTTGGTCAGCACGGCCGGCCGCGTGGCGATGCCGTCGGTGTACTTCACGGCACTCGTGGTGGTGATCGTGGAGCCGTCGTCGTAGCGGTCCTCGGCCGTGAACTTGCCGTCGCCGTTGAGATCGAACGAGGTCCCCAGCCGGGCACCGGTGGCGGCGCTGAGCATCATCACGTAGCTGTCGCCGCCGTAGGCGCAGGGATCGGGGTTCGGCACCATCGTGGAGAACATCAGTCGGTCCCCACGCAGCACGGGGTCGGTGATGATCATCTCGCCCTTGAAGACGTTCCCTGGCGAGAGCATGTCCATGTACCAGCCGCGTTTCCCGGCGAGGCCGTTCGCCGAGGTCACGCGGACGCTGGTGGTGACGTCGCCGGCCGTCACGCTCGTCTCGACGTCGATCGTCTGCGCCGCCAGGTCGGTGCGTCCCGCGATGATGTCCGTCGTGGCCCAGGCGTTCTTGTCCGTGAGTCCGTAGAACGACTGGGTCTTCAGGTTGGCGAGCACGCGGTCGGCCGACTCCAGGAACTTGCCCGTGCCGAAGTGCACGAGCAGCTGGGAGCCGCCCGCGGCGCGGCTGACCTGCGGCCGGGTGGTGATCGGCTGCGCGTTGTTCGAACCGTCCTTCGCGACGAACAGCGGCGCGGGCTTGGAGTCCACCGTGTAGGCGACCTTCCAGTTCACCGCCGACGCATCGCGAAGGTCGAACTTCCACATGTTGCCGAACAGGTCGCCGGCATAGGCCACGTCGGCGATCGAGTCGCGGTCGAGGTCGACCACCGCAACCGGGCCGAGGCCGTTCGTGCGGCCGGCACCGGTCGGGTCCTGGGCGGTGCCGACCCCGGTGTCGATCTTCTTCAGCACGGCGCGGTTGCTGGCGTCGAGCACGTACAGCACGGCGTTGCCCGTCGTGCTCGCTGCGCCGTCAGCCGCGGTGTTGTTGTAGCCGTTGCCGGTGATGACCGCCCACTTGCCGTTCTTCATCCGCGTGATCACGGGCTTGCCCAGCACCAGGCCGAGATCGGCGTCCTGGGCATCGGTGAAGTGCCAGAGATGCTTGGAGGCGACCCCCGCCTCGTCGGTCGCGGTGGGCGAGGTGATGTCCATGGCGAAGAGCCCCTGGCCGCCGCGACCCAGCGGCGTGACCAGCAGCGTGCGCCAGGCCGTGCCCCAGAACGCGTCGCCGACGGCCGGCGAGCCGTCAACCAGGAACTTGTGCGAGTAGAAGCGATCGCTGAGCTCCTTGAGCTTCGGGAAGGCCTGGCTGGGGATGAAAGCCCATTCCTCCTTGCCCGTGCTGGCGTTGAAGGCGTGCAGCATGCCGTCGTTGGCGGCGGCGTAGACCATGCCGGTGCGGTTGATCTGCGCCTGCACGAAGGTGCTGTAAGCCACGCTCTCGAGCGAATCCTTGAAGCGGCTGTTCGGCTTGCTGACGAACACCGGCGCGGAGTTGACGAAGTCGCCGAGCGCGGACAGCGGGTCGCGGTTGCGGAACACGCCACCGTTGCGCTGCTCGGTGTTGCGATCGCCGCGCAGGTAGTCGATGCGCGCCTTCAGGGTCGCCTCGACCTCGCTGCCGAGCTGGGCGCGGCGCGTGGCGTCGAGGTTGTCCCAGCGGAACGGCACGGCGGTACCGGTGCTGTTGAGGGTGGCGATCTTGCGCGACCCGTGCGCAGGGAGTTGCGCGGCGGCCGACCACGCCTGCGCGCCGATCGCGCCGCTCGCGGAGACCGCACGCGCCGTCACGTCGCCGCTCCAGATCTGCGACGTGAAGCTGGTGCTGTAGACGCGGGTGTCGTCCTTGATCACTCCGGCGTTGTTGAAAGCGGCGGACGCAGCCGATCCGGAGCGCTGCATGATTTCCTGGAAGGCGGCGCCGAGTTTCTCGCCCAGCGTCAGCGCATTGGTGACCAGGAAGTAGTTGTCCGGTGTGCCGTCGTTGTTGGCGTCCCACTCCTGGGCCAGGTCGGGCAGGTCGTTGTTGTTGAGATCGAGGAAGCCGCCCCACTTGGCGGCGAACCACAGCGGGTCCTTCAGGATCGTCGCGGCGGTCGTGGTGCCGGGCGTGAACGTCCGGGTGGACTGCAGCGGCAGCGCCACGCCGTCGTTCCAGCCCACGCCGGGCGACTTGCCCGGGGGCGTGTCGAGGAAGTAGTCCGGGTCGCTCGCTGCCGCGGTGTCCTTGTCGCGGACGTCGAGGTAGGTGCCGTCCTCGGTCGTGCCGGAGATCACGTAGCCCATGTGCTGCATGATGCCGCCGGCGGCGTAGGTGGAATCGAGGCTCACCTTGACCTTGTTGTCGCCGGTCACCTGGAACTCGTAGCGCACGATGGCGTCCATGTCGTGGTCGGCGCCCTGTTCGACGTCCTCGAAGTTGACCTGGAAGGCGCCGGACTTGCCGTCGGCCGCGAGGTACTCGACGTAGAAGTCGACGATCGAGTTCGTCGGGCGGAACGAGTCGGAGCCGACGTTGACGCTCTTCGCGAACGGCACCAGCGTGACGGTCTTGCCCGCCACCGGTATCTCGATGCGCGGCAGCGGCGAAGCGAGTGCGACCGATATGGTCTGCAGGCGCTGGAAGCCGGTTCGCGTGTTGACGTCGGACTTGTTGCCGAAGTACGCGATCGACGCGGAGTAGTAGCCGCCGAGCTTGGTGGGCTCCTCGGGCGCGAGGCCGCGGATGTTGCCGAAGCTGGTCACGGTCTTCGCGGTGGGCGCGGCGTCGGCGGTGGTGCCCGACTGGCCGATGTAATGGCTCTTCGAGCCGCCGCCCTCGTTGTCCCAGATCGTCTGCCCGAGCGTGCTGACGTTGAGGCCGGTGATGTCTCCCGTGAAAGTGGCGAACGCGCTGCCGGGCACCTGGTCCGTGTCGTAGGACGGGTTGATGTCGCTGACCACCGTCATGAACGGCCGGGCGCAGGCCGGCGAGCCCGAGGCGTACGGGTTGTTCCAGGTGGCGCGGGAGAGCCCGAGGGTGGCGTCGTCGTTGCCGGTCGCGGCGATGTCGAAGGCCGATGTGGGCGCGCCCTTGCCGGCGAAGTAGCGCAGCGCCTCGTACATCATCTCGCCGACGGGGTTGCCCCACATGCGGCACTGCCCGCTGGTGATCGGTCCGCCGGTGATCCAGCCGCAGTTGTCGTTGTAGGAATAGCCGCTGCCCGTGAAGCCGACCGTCTTCAGTCCGTCGAGGGTGACGATGATGCCGGGGTTGACCCGGGTGAACGTGCCGTTCGTCGAGTTGACCTCGTTGCTGAAGCTGCCGACGCCCTTGCGCAGCACGCCGCCGTCGATGTTCTTCGTGTAGGAGCCGGTCAGCAGGCCGAACAGCATCGCGTCGTTCTCGCCGTACTCCTGCAGCAGGCCGGAGGGCTTCCAGCTCGGCGTACCCCCGCCCGGGTACTTGCGGCAGTAGGAACTGCCGTCGCCGGAGACGAAGTCCTTGCCGTCGACGCAGACCTGCACGCGCACCGTGTAGTCGGTGATCGTCAGGCTGCCGATGTTGCTGCTGCTGTCGGCAACCGGTCGCTCCTTGCTGACCCAGTTCCAG
>JBIIDW010000130.1:0-6175 GCA_044238215.1 Steroidobacteraceae bacterium | reverse complement strand
GGACGCAACAGGCCCATCTGCCGCGCCTTCGCGCGTATCGCCGGCACGTTCAGGCCCGCGCCGTCGTCCTCGACGATGATCACGACCTCTGCGCCTTCACGCTGCAGTCGCATCGTGATCTGGCCCGTTTCGGGCTTGCCAGCTGCGACGCGCTCCGACGGCGGCTCGATGCCATGCACGACCGCATTGCGCAGCATGTGCTCGAACGGCGGCAGCATGCGCTCGAGCACCTGCCGGTCGATCTCGCCCGAGGCACCCTCCACCATCAGTTCTGCCTTCTTGCCGGCCTCGGTGGCGGACTGGCGCAGCAGGCGAGTCAGCCGCTGCACGTGCCGCTGGAACGGCACCATGCGCGTGCGCATCAGGCCGTTCTGCAGCTCGGTGACGACGCGTGCCTGCTGCTGCAACAGACCCTGGGTGTCCTGCGTCAGCGTCTCGAGCAGCTGCTGGATGCTGCCCACGTCGCTGGCGGTCTCGGCGAGCGCGCGCGAGAACTGCTGGATCGACGAGTAGCGGTCGAGCTCGAGTGGATCGAAGTCGCCGCGATGCTCGGCCTCGTCCTCGTAGCGGTGCAGGATCTGCTTCTCGGTCTCGATCTCGAGGTTGCGCAGCTGTTCCTTCAGTCGCGTCACCGTGCGCGAGAGCTCGCCGAGGTGGTGCTCGAGCGAGACCATCTGTTGCTCCAGACGCGCGCGGCCGATGCTCGCCTCGCCTGCGACGTTGAGCAGCTCGTCGAGCAGTGCGGCGTCGACTCGCGCCATTTCCACGCGCTCGGCCTGCGGCAACGGCTCGCGACCCGGAGGCACGGCAAGCGCCGGCGGCAGCGGGACCGGCGCCGCGGCGGCCTCCGCGACGCCTGTCGCCTGTACCACGTCGGACGCGGGCGCCGCGGCAGGGGTGAGCGTGGGCAGCACGGGCGGCGGCGGCGCCACGACGGCCTCCGCCGCCTCGACGGCGTCGACGGCGTCGACGGCATGGTCGGCCGCGGCATCGAGTCCGCGCAGCTTCGCCAGCACCTCCGGCGCCACGGCAGGACTCTCGCCACCCGCCAACCGGTCGCGGAGCCGCGCGAGTTCGTCGACGCCAGCCTGCAGCGCGGCGCGGGCGCGGGCATTGGCGGGCACGACGCCCGCCTCGATGCGGCCGATCGCGGTCTCGAGCGAGTGCGCGAGATCGCCGATCGGCAGCGCACCGGCGAGGCGCGCACCGCCCTTGATCGTGTGCAGCGGCCGCTTCAGGTCAGCCAGTGCCGTCCCCGCATCCTCGCCGTCGGCCCACCCGGCCAGCGCGCCGCCCGCAGCCTCGATGAGTTCGGTGGCCTCCTCGCTGAAAATCGCGGCGATCTCGGGATCGAGCGCGACGGCGGGCTGCGCGGGCACGGGATCGACGGGCGCGGGTTCGGCGGCAACGGCCTCGATGCGGCGCTCGAGCTCCGCCTCGGCCGCCTGCACGCGCGCGCGCAGCACGTCGTGCCCGACGAAGAACAGTGTCGATTCGTCGGGGTGACGCGCTACCTGCTGCATGGCGTCCATGCACGCCTCCAGCAGCGCGAGGTCGGCGTCGACGAGACCCGCGCCACTGTCCCAGGCGCGGCGCAGCCAGCGATCGAGCGGCTCCGCGAGGCGCACGCCATGGCGCGCCTCGGCCATCTTCGAGCTGCCGCTGAGCGTGTGACACGCGCGATAGACCGCCTCGGTGAGCGGGTGCCGGTCGCTGCCGCGCTGCCGCTCCTCGGCGATGAAGGCGCGGACCGTGGCGACGTGGGCGTCCGTCTCCCGACGGTAGATGTCGTGCAGCGCGACCGGCGCAGCCGGCACGGCCGGCGGCGGCGCTGCCGGCGGCGGCGCAACGACAGGCGGAGCCGCTGGGCGGGGCGGAACGGCGGCGGGTGATTCGGCAGCCGCAACCGACGGCACCGCCTGGTCGGGCACGGCCGGCAGATCGGGGGCCACGGTGGGCACGGGCGCGGCGATGGCCGCGACGCGCCCCGGGACCACCCCGGATGCCCACTGCCAGGTGCCGGTCTGCGCATGCCCCGACTGCGAAGCGGCAAGCGCATGCGCGCGGGACACCAGGCCGGGAATGTCGGCCGTCGGCGGCGCACCCAGGGCGAGGTGCTCGACCAGCGAAGGCGCCACGCCGACGCCCTCGCGCAGCAGCGCGGAAACTTCCGCAGTGCGCTCGAGGGTTCCCTCGAGCACGCGGTTGAGCAGGTTCTCCAGCGCCCAGGCGAATTCCGCGAGCTCGCGGGCCCGCACCATGCGACCGCTGCCCTTCAGCGTGTGGAAGGAGCGGCGCACCGTGCGCAGCGCGGCGAGGTCCTCCGGGTTGCGCTCCCAGCGCTGGAACTCACGCCCGATGCGTGCGACCTCGTCGCGCGCCTCCTCCGTGAAGATGTCCACCAGTTCCTGGTCGACGAGTTCCGAGGGCTCGAGCGCCGGCAGCTGCTGCAGCGGCGGGGCCACGAGCACCGGCGGCTCGCCGGCAGCCGGCGCCTCGACCACGACGGGCGGTACCGGACCAGGCTCCTCACCCGCCGGGTGCGACCCGGAAGCTGTCTCGGGCGCAGGCTCGGGCGCGGGCTCGGGCCCGGGCAGCGTCGCCGGCGCGAGCTGCGGGACGGATGCACCAAGCGAATCGAGCCGGACGGTGCGGGCGAAGCTCGTCGGCGGCAGTTCCGGCAAGGGCGACACCGTTGGCGCAACGGTCTCGGGCGTCGCGGCGAGCGCCTCGAGGCAGGCCGCGGCGTTCTCGAGCATGTAGACGGGCTCGGCGCGACCCGCCTCGAGCGTCTCCATGTAGTACTCGAGACTGACGACGGCGTCGGCCAGGCGGTCCAGCGTCGAGGCGGCCACCCCCGATCCGCCGGGGCGCAACACACGGCGCAGGCTCGCGGAGATGCCGTCGACGATCGCCACCGCGCGCGCGCGGCCGAGCATGATCAGCCCCGCCTTGATGCCACGCATGAGCTCGGGCCAGCCATCGAGGCCCGCCGCGTCGAGGGTGCCGCCGACGTTCTGGGCAATCGTTTCCTTGATCCGCGCGAGGTTGACGATGCACTCGCGAAGCACCGCTGCCTGCACGTGACGGAAGTCCTCGCCCGCCGGCGAGTCCGCGGCGTCCGCGGGTGCGTCCGCCAGCGCCTCCGGCGACACCCGGTCGCGCTCCGGCACGATCATCCGCAACAGGCTGCCCTCGAGCCGGTCCTCGACGCCGATCAGCGTGGTGGCGATGTCGACCAGCAGCGCCTCGGACGGCGGGCTGCGGCCGGCGACGATGCCCTCGAGCCGCAGCACCTCGGACTGGATGCCGTTGCGCAGTTCGCCGAGCCCCAGCACCCCGAGCGTGTCGCCGATCTTGCGCAGCAGCTCCAGCGACGGCGCCAGTTCGCCCGGCAGGCCGCCGCCGCGCCGCAGGAAGATGTCGAGGGCGTCCTTCACCTTGCCGAGATCGTCGCGAATCGCCGCGCCGACCGTCTGCATCAGCTTGATGCTGGGGCCGGAAAGCGTCTCGCGCTGGGCGTCGATGGAGGGATCGACCGGCAGCAGTTCGTCGAGCCGGAACGAGCGCCGCACGGCGCTGATGCGCGGCCCTGCACTGGCCGCGCGCGCCACGTAGTAAAGCAGGTTGTTCAGCAGCTCGACCGGTGGCGCCTGGCAGTACAGCGCCTCGTCCTGCTCGTTCAGCCGCTTGAGCTCGCGATCCGCGAGCCCCAGCAGCCGCTTGATCGACACGCTGCCCTCGAGCCCGCCCTCGCGCAGCGCCTCGACGACGGCGCCCACCACCCACCAGAGCTGGAACAGCGGCTGCTCGGTGGCGATCTCCTGCATGCGCTGGGCCACCTGCGAGAGCGTCGCCAGGTTGGCATCGACGCGCTCGCCGCGGATCCAGCCGACCAGGCCGTGCTGGAACTGCGCGCGCAGCCGGCGCGCCCACTGCGCGACCGAGATGGCCGGCTCGCCGGCGGGTCGGCCCGCGCGCCGCGGCTGCTCGGTCGAATTGAGGTTGAGCAGCAGCAGCGTGCCTTCCGACAGCAGCGGACTGCCGCGCACCGCGCGCAGGTCGTTGAGCAGCGGCAGCAGCACCAGCGCGAGGTCGCGGCCGCCGGCCAGCACGCGCTCGAGGTAGCTCGGCAGCTGGACCATCGCGCGCATCAGCGCGTCGAGGCTCTCCGCGTCGCTGCGACGCTCCGGGGTTTCGACGAGAAACCGCGCGACCTGCTCCATCTCCTCCGCCAGCAGCGCGGCGCCGTAGATCTCGAGCACGCGCAGCGCACCCTGGCAGCGGTGCAGCTCTTCGGCGCAGCGCAACAGCGGCGCCGTGTCGTCGCTACGCTCGCTGAACGCCTCCAGGCCCGCCCGCGCCTCGCCGATGGTCGTCGCCAGCTCGCGACCGACCAGGTCCAGCGTCTGTGGCGCAATCTGCGTCACGGCTCACCGAGCCCGGCGAACGGCGACGGCGGCGCGGCCCTGTCGCCATTGGAGGCGCCCGGGAGCCGGAAGCCGGACACCGACTTGCGCAGGTCGGCGGAGAGCTCGGCAAGCTTGCCGATCGACTGCGAGGTCGCGCTGGTGGAGTCGGCCGTCTGCAGGCTGATCTCGCGCAGCACCTGCATGTTGCGGGCGATGCTCTGCGCCGCCTGTGCCTGCTGGCGCGAACTCCCGGAGATGTTCTGCACGAGGCTGGCAATCTGGTTGGAGACGCTCTCGATCTCGCCGAGCGCGGCGCCCGCGTTCTCGGCCAGCAACGCGCCGCCGACGACATCCGTCGTGCTGCGCTCCATGGACACCACGGCTTCGTTGGTGTCGGCCTGGATCGTGCGCACCAGTGCCTCGATCTGCTTGGTGGCGTTGGCCGCGCGCTCGGCCAGCCGCTGCACCTCGTCCGCCACGACGGCGAAACCCCGCCCCGCCTCGCCCGCCATCGACGCCTGGATCGACGCATTGAGGGCGAGGATGTTGGTCTGCTCCGCGATGTCGTTGATCAGCTCGACGATGTTGCCGATCTCCTGCGACGACTCACCGAGGCGCTTGATGCGCTTGCTGGTGTCCTGGATGGTCTCGCGGATCGTATTCATGCCGTCGATCGTGCGGCGCACGGCGTCACCGCCCTTGTGCGCCACGTCGACCGAGTGCCGCGCCACGTCGGCCGCCCGCTCGGCGTTGCCCGAGACTTCCTCCGTGAACGCCGCCATCTCGGCCACCGACTCGGTGGCGGCCCCGATCTGCTTGGACTGCGCCGAGCTCGCCTTCGCCAGGTGCTGCGCGAGCGCGGTCGTCTGCCGCGCGGCGCCGTCGAGCTGCAGCGTCGTCTGGTTGATCGTGGTGACGAGGCCGCGCAGCGCCTCGATCGCGTAGTTGATCGAGTCGGCGATGGCACCGGTGACGTCCTCGGTGACCGTGGCCTGCACCGTCAGGTCGCCGTCCGCGAGGTTGGACAACTCGTCCAGCAGCCGCAGGATGGCCTGCTGGTTGCGATCGGTAGCCTCCAGCTGCCGCGCAGCGGCGAGGCGGTGCTTCTCGGCATCGGCCCGCAACGAACCCGCGCGGCGCAGCAGCATGGCCAGCGGCACCAGCGACAGCAGCGCAGGGATCGCGGGCCACCACGGCCGGGGCGTCGGCGCGGAGGCGGCGGCGGCGGCGCGCTGCGCCAGCGCCGCAGCGCTGGTCTCGATCTCCGAGGCGGACCGTGCGGCCGCCGGCAGCGCCGGGGCCGCCGTCAGCAACTGCCCCACCGCAGCCTCGAACTTGGTGAACGACTCCGGCGCGCCCTCGACGCCGACCGCCGAACGCAGCAGCTCGAGGCTCGCCGTCAGGCGCTGCGCGGCCACACCGGAGTCCGCGGCGCCCTGGGCCACGACGGCGAGGTCAGCCTGCAGCCTGAGCATCGGCAGCTCCACGGGCTCGGCCGGGGCAGCCGGCGCGCTGCTGCCCGGGCCCAGCGGCGCGGCGGCGACGGGTGCGCGGGCCTGCAGGTCAGCCAGCACCGGGCCCGCAAGCTCGCGCGCCTCGCGCGCCGCCAGGCCGGCCTCGGCCAGGGCCGGCCTGGAGGCGAGCAGCCGGTCGGCGGCGGCGAACAGCGGCGCGAGTTCGCCAGCGGATGCCCACCCCTCGGCAGGCTCGAAGGCCGCGAGCTCGCGCAGGCGCTCAGCGCTGGCCGCGACGCGGTCGAGGGC
>JBIIDW010000221.1:0-4741 GCA_044238215.1 Steroidobacteraceae bacterium | reverse complement strand
TGCTCGAGATGAGCTTCTCGGCAAGCAGCTGCTCGCCGCGGGTGGCCTGTGCGCGGGCGAGACCGACGCTGGCACGGGCCTGCGCGAGCGCGGCCTCGGCCTGGCGCGCCTGCACCTCGAGGGTCCGCCGGTCCAGCTCGAGCAGCGCCTGGCCGCGGACGACCCGGTCACCGACCTCGACGCGAACCTGCGCCACGCGCAGGCCGGACAGCTCGACGCCCAGCGACATCTCCTGCCACGCGGCGACCGAACCGGAGGCGACGACCTCGCGCTCGACCTGCCGGCGCAGGGGCGCGACTGCCGTGACCGTCAGGGCGACGGCCGATTCCGCCGTTGGCGCCGGCCTGCCGCCGCAGCCGCCGAGGACCAGGGGAAGCGCGAGCAGCGCGAGGCCGATGCGGGTCATGCGGGTGCAATCCTCGGCGCGGTCCGGTCTGAGCGCCACAGCGGAGGGTGGCACGCCGCGCCGGCGCCCGCCACCGCAGCTGCGCCGGCTGTCCGGTCACTGGCCGGCAGCGGGCCGCGGCGCCCGGGCGGATCGGGCGCGGATCTCGAAGCACTGGTGGATCCGCGCATTGCGCGCGAAGTCCGGTGGAATCGTCGCTCGCGTCACGTCCTCGACGGCGTGGCGCTCGGCCAGCGCGGGGTCGAGCCGGAAGCGCTGCGCGTTCGTCGAGAACACCAGCAGCCCGCCCGGCGACAAGAGCCTGACGCAGGCATCGACCAGCGCCGCGTGATCGCGCTGCACATCGAGCACGCCCTCCATGCGCTTGCTGTTGGAGAACGTCGGGGGGTCGCAGAACACCAGCTCGTAGCGCTCGGTGCGCGAGGCCGCCTCGCGCAACCACTCGCGCGCGTCGGCCTGCAGCAGGCGATGACGGGGACCGGAGTGGCCGTTCAGCTCCAGGTTGCGCCGCGCCCAGTCCAGATAGGTGGCCGACAGGTCGACCGTCGTGGTGGCCGCGGCGCCGCCCGCGGCGGCGTAGACCGTGGCGCTGCCGGTGTAGCCGAACAGGTTGAGGAAGCGCGCATCGCGCGATGCCTCGCGCAGCCGCGCGCGCGTGATGCGGTGGTCGAGGAACAGCCCGGTGTCGAGGTAGTCGTCAAAATTGACGCGGAAGCGCAGCCCGCCCTCGCCGACCACGTGGAACTCGCCGCTGTCGTCGCGCTTGGCATACTGGTCGCCACGGCGCACCACGCGGCGCTGGCGCAGGCGCACGTGGTCGGCAGGCACGCCGGTCGCCTCGACCAGCGCGGCGAGCGCCTCGCTGCGACGGCGGCGGACGGTTTCCTCGGGGATCTCGCGCGGCGCCGCGTATTCCTGCACGTACAGCCAGCGCTCGGCGGCTACGGGCGGCACGGCGCTCGCGCCGCCGGGTGCGGCGGTATAGACGTCGACCGCCAACGCATATTCGGGCATGTCGGCGTCGTAGAGCCGATAGCAGCCGACGCCCTCGCGACGCAGCCAGCCCGACAGGTTGCGCAGATTCTTCGTGATGCGGTTGCCGAACATCCGCCCGCCCGGCGTGCCGGCCAGTGTCGCGTCGATCCGCGCGCCCTGCCGCGGCAGCAGGTCGCGGTCGGCAGCCGGCTCGACGTCGATCCGCAGCAGCCGGCACTCGATGGCGCCGTTCCAGAGCGTGTGCACGCGCGAGGCCCGCAGGCCGAGTTCGAGGCCGAGCGCGGGATCGCCGACCAGCACCGCCGCCTTCCAGCCCGCGAAGCGCTCGCGCAGCACGCGACCGAGTTCGCGATGCAGTTGCCGGGCCTGCCCGACGTCGCCCAGCCTGACCCCGTAGGGCGGATTGGCACAGAACAGCCCGCCGGCGGCGCCGGCCGGGGGCGCCGCTTCCGCGAGGGCGCCGGCCTCGAGCTGCACCAGCCCGTCCAGCCCGGCGCGGGTGACGTTCGCTGCGGCGACGCGCAGCGTCGCGCGGTCGAGGTCGCGGCCGAAGGCGATCGGGCCACGGGCCCGCGCGGCCGCGAGTCCCGCCGCGGCACGCTCGCGGGCCTCGGCGCAGAGGCGCTCCCAGAGCGCGGCGTCGTGGCGCCGCCAGCGCGTGAACCCGTGATAGCGACGACCGAGCCCGGGTGCGACCTGTGCGGCGATCAGCAACCCCTCGACCAGGAACGTGCCGGCACCGCACATCGGATCGAGCAACACGCCGCCCGCCGCGGCGATCGCGGGCCAGCCGGCGCGGAGCAGGATGCCGGCGGCGACGTTCTCGCGCAGCGGCGCCTCGCCGGCTTCGAGGCGCCAGCCGCGCCGGTGCAGGCCCTCGCCGGCCAGGTCGATCGACACCGTGACGCGCGTGCCGACCGCGTGCGCGTGGACGCGCAGCCCCGGCTCGCCGGTCGCGATGTCGGGACGCGCGCCGACCGACTCGCGCAGCGAGTCGCAGATCGCATCCTTGAGTCGCAGCGTGCCGAAATGCGTGTGGGTGATCGCCGGATGCCGGCCGCTCCACTCGCAGGCCAGCGTGTGGCGCGGGTCGACGTGCGAGGCCCAGTCGATGGAACGCAGGGCGGCCTGGATCGTCGCGTCGTCCACGGCCTCGAAGCGCGCCAGCTCGAGAAAGACGCGGCTTGCGACCCGCGACTCGAGACAGGCGCGATAGGCGGTCTCGAGGGTTCCGGTGAATGCCACGGCGTTGCCGCGCTCGCGCACGTCGAGGGCACCCAGCGCGACGAGTTCGGCGGCGAGGATGTCGCCGAAGCCGCGCGGCACGCTCGCCAGCAGCTGGAAACGCGGTGCCGCGTGCGGATCAGCGGCGGTCATTCCGGCTCCCGCCAGCCCGGACCCTCGGGCAGGTACGGCCGCAGGCCGCGCATGCCCGGGCGGATCCTGCTGCAGAGGATGCGGTACGCATCCACGTCGAAACGGCCCGGGCGCGCCAGTTCGGGCGGCGCGGCACCCTCGGTCAGCGTACCGAGGTACTGCCAGCGGTCGATGACGTGTCGCTGCAGGACGCCGCTGGCACCGCGCTCGTCGACCGCCACCGGGCCGCGGAACGGCCAGGGCTTCATGCGGAACGGCGCCAGCGCCAGCTTCAGGCGCAGGTGGTGGCGGGCAGCGGGTTCCTGGCCGACGCAGGCACCGCTGCAGCGACCGACCTGGAAACCGAAGCATGACCCCGCGCCGGCCGGCTCGAGGCCCAGCACCTTCAGACAGAGCTTCTGCTCGCGGGCCAGCTTGGCGAGCGCACCGCGGGCGAGCTTCACGGAGCGGTAGAGGCCGAACAGGTCCGCCGCATCCGGGGCATCGTCCGCGTCGAGGTCGAGCAGGCGCGGCGTGGCGGGCAGGTCGCCCACCGACCACGTGAGGCTCTCGGCGGTGCCGCGCAGGCGCCGGTTGTAGACCGGCTTGAGCTCGCGCACCAGCCGCGCCTCGAGCAGCAGCGCGCCGAGCTCGCCGGCCGTCTCGGTCCAGTCGACCCGGCGCGTCTGCGCCGCGAGGCGCTGCGACTTCGAGTCACGGCTGGCGCCGGCGAAGTGCGACAGCACGCGCTCGCGCAGGTTGGTGGACTTGCCGACGTAGATCAGCGCGTCGCCCTCGCCGATGAACCGGTACACGCCCGGCGCCTCCGGCAGCTCGTCGAGCAGGTCGGGAGGCAGGTGCGCGGGCAGCGCCGGCCGCCGCGAGACGCTGTCCAGCGCCGCCTCCAGCGCGTCGCCCGGCCAGTCGCGACGCAGCACGTTCCAGAACAGTGCCAGCACGCGCGCGTCCGGCAACGCCCGGTGGCGCGTGCCGCAGTCGAGGTCGTGCCGCGCGACGACGGCGTCGAGGTTGTGCCGCCCGCCGTCGGCGTAGAGGTGCCTCGACAGCCGGACCGTGCAGGCCTGGGGGGCCGACCAGTCGCGGCCCGCGCGGCGCATCTCCGAGCGCACGAAGCCGTAATCGAAGCGGACGTTGTGGGCGACGAAGCGCCGGCCCGCGAGCCGGCGCGCCACCTCGGCCGCGATGTCCTCGAACCGCGGCGCGTCGGCGACCATCTCGTTGGAGATACCCGTCAGCGTCTGGATCGACGGCGGTATCCGGCAACCGGGATTGACCAGGCTGCTCCACTCCCACTCCACCTCGCCGCCGGTCATGCCGACGATGGCGATCTCGGTGACGCGGTGCCAGGCGGGGTGGCCGCCGGTGGTCTCGACGTCCACGAAAGCCACGGGGGCATCGAAGGACGGCGCGCTCAGGAGAGGTCGATCCAGGTGGTCTTCAGCTCGGTGTACTTGTCGAAGGCGTGCAGCGACTTGTCGCGGCCGATGCCCGACTGCTTGAACCCGCCGAACGGCACGGTGATGTCGTCGTCGTCGTAGCAGTTCACGTACACGGTGCCGGCGCGCAGCGCCCTCGCGCTGCGGTGCGCGACGGTGATGTCGCGGGTCCAGACCGCCGCGGCGAGCCCGTAGATGACGTCGTTGGCGATCGCGATCGCCTCGTCGACGTCGCGGAATGTGATCGTGGAGAGTACCGGGCCGAAGATTTCCTCGCGCGCGATGCGCATCCCCGGCGTCACGCCGTCGAACACGGTGGGCTCGACGTAGTAGCCCCCGGACTCCTCGCGGACGCGACGACCGCCCAGGTGCAGCCGGGCACCGTCGGCGCGCCCGGACGCGATGTAGCCCATGACCCGCTGCAGTTGCGCGTCGTCGACGATCGCGCCCAGCCGGGTCGCCGGGTCGAGCGGATCGCCCGGCACGAGCTTACGCGCCACGGCGGCGATCTTCTCCAGCATCGCGT
>JBIIDW010000129.1:0-6194 GCA_044238215.1 Steroidobacteraceae bacterium | reverse complement strand
CGGAACTGCGCGAGACCGGCGAGTCGTTCTTCGACCTCGCACTGCGGATGTCGCGCCAGCACAAGGCGTATTTCCTCGACCTGCATGCGCCGAACCCCGCCCGACTCGACGAATTCGCGGCCGAGGCCCGCGAGTCGCTCGAACAGGCGGCGCGCATCGACGCGGCGCCGCGCGAACCCTTCGACGAATACCTCGCCCGGTACCTCGCGTGAGCGCGGCGCCCGGCGATCCGTCGGGGGCGATGCGCCTTGCCGCGGACGTCGAGGCCGAGTTCCTCGCCGACCACGAGGCCACCTCTCGCCCGCGCGTGCGTGCCGCCCTGGCGCTGGGCGTTCTCGCCGTGCTGGGGTTCGGTCTGTACGATTTCTTCCGTGACGGCGCGTCGTGGCACGCGCCCGACGACCTCGTGCGCTTCGGCGTCGAGCTGCCGTTGGCCCTGCTGGCGCTGGCGCTGACCGCGCCGGGCATCTACGAGCGATGGTTCCGGGTCGCCATCCAGTTCATCGCCCCGGTGTTCGGCATCGCGCTGGTGTTCACCGCTACAGTGGCGGCCGACGCCCAGGGGCTGGCGCTCGCGTCCGCGCGCCTCGTGCTGCTGACATTCTTCATCTGGTTCATGCTCGGCATGACCTTCTTCGCCGCGCTGCGCACCAACCTCGTGGTCGTCGCGTCGTTCGCGTGGGTGTCGTGGCAGTTCCGCCTGCCGCTGACGGCGGCCGGCTACGACTTCGCCGTGCTGCTGTGCGCGAACGTGTTCGCAGGCGCCGGCGCATGGTGGCTGGAAGCCGCAATC
The DNA here is from genome assembly GCA_044238215.1 of Steroidobacteraceae bacterium. Taxonomy (GTDB): domain Bacteria; phylum Pseudomonadota; class Gammaproteobacteria; order Steroidobacterales; family Steroidobacteraceae; genus UBA964. The sequence continues at coordinate 5,401 of JBIIDW010000129.1, read as the reverse complement.
CGCAGCGCGTTCCTCGAGCGGCGGCGGCTCGCCGAAGTTGCGCGCCTCGACGGCCTCACCGGCCTGCTCAACCGCGCGGCGTTCGACACGGAGTTCCGCAGGGTCTGGGACCAGGCCGCGCGGGATCGCGGGCGCGTCACGGTGCTGATGCTCGACATCGACCACTTCAAGGCCTTCAACGACCGCTACGGCCATCAGGCCGGCGACGACACCCTGCGCGCGGTCGGGCGCGTGCTGCGCGGCGTCGCGCGGCGCCCGTTGGACATCGCTGCGCGCTACGGCGGCGAGGAACTCGTTGCCGTGCTGCCCGGCGCCGATCGCGAGCATGCCGACCACGTCGCGCGCGCGCTCGTCGAGGCCGTCTCCGGATTGGGCGTGGCACACGAGGCCTCGCCCACCCGCGGCTGCGTCACGGCGAGCGTCGGCGCGGCCTGCGTCGAGGCGGTGCGCGAGCTGTCGAACGAGGCCGCGCTCAGGCTTGCCGACCGCGCGCTCTACCAGGCCAAGGATGCGGGCCGGGATCGGCACGTGCTGCTCGATCCGGACTTCACGGCGGCGTCCCCGCTGCCCCGGCCGGCGGCGTGACGCCGAGCCTGCCCTCGCGCTCGCGGCGCCAGGCGCCCTCGCGCAGCGCGTAGACGCCGTAGCTGCCGCGCGCCGCCTCGGCCACCAGCACCTCGGCGCTGCCGTCGCCGTCGAGGTCGAGCACGGCGATCAGCGGTGTCTCCTCGCGGACCGCGGCTCCCGGCTGCCGCGGCGGGCCGACCAGCCCGGCCTCGAAGTCGCGCCGCAGCGCGTCGCGGGCGCCCGCCGGCAGCGCGGCGTCGAACGGGTATCGCGTGCTGGAGTCGAGCCAGGGCTCGAAGCGGCGCTGCGCGGCGGCGGCTGCCCCGGCCCGGTACAGCGCGCCCTCGTCCGCCTCCAGCACGCGCTGCGCCGCCAGGCGCACCGCCACCGCGTCGGGGTGGTCGCGCAGGGCCGCAAGCTCGCGCAGCGTCGCCGTGCCGTAGCCTCCGAGTTCCAGCTTCAGGTAGCGCAGCGCGGCATTGCGCGCCTCGGCGTCGGTTGCCGCGAGCGCACGGTTGCGCTGGCTGTCGGCGCTCAGGCGGTAGGGCGAGGCGAGCGGCGTCAGGCTGGCGCCGAGCACGGCGGCCAGCGCGAGCGCGATGACGGTGTTCGAGCGGCCCATGCCGCCGAGCCAGGCGCCCGCGCGCAGTGCGGCGATGGCATAGGCGAACGCATAGGCCAGCGCGGCGCCGGCCACCACCAGGCCCCAGTAGCGGCTGACCGTGAGGCCATGCTGCGCGACCCGCAGGCCGAGCGCGTACAGCGCCGCCACGGCGACCACCAGCATCAGCGGCGGCACGGCGCGCATCGCCAGCGCCAGCGGGCGTGCGTAGGGCGCCCCCTGGCGCCCGTCCTGATAGGCCGCGTTCAGCAGCAGCACGGTCAGCGCCAGCAGCCACAGCAGCCACTGCGCGCTGATCGCGCGCTCGCCTTCGGTGAACAGCGCCGGCAGCTTCGGCAGCAGCGCCAGCGTGAAGGCCGCGACGATGAAGCCCGCGAGCGGCGCCAGCCACTTGAAGAGCCCGAGGATCTGGCCGAGCGCCACGTCGACCAGACGGTCGATCGAGCCGATCAGATGCAGCGCCGTGCCGAACACGATGGCGGTGACCGGGTAGGCGAACAGCGGCATCGCGAACAGCTCGGCGAAGAAGCCGATGCCGAGCGTCTCGAACAGCCGGCCCCACAGGAGCAGCAGCAGCCAGAACACGCCGGTGAACACCGCCGCCTCGGCCAGCGCGAGCTGGCTGCGCCAGGCGTCGCGGAACAGGGACGGGTAGTCGGTGCTCCAGCGGCCGGCTGCGAGCCTCACCCGCAGGAACGGCAGAACGATCAGCCACAGCACCAGCAGCGCGAAGCCGCCGGCCGCGAACGCGGCGCCGCCGCCATACGGCGGTGCCGGGCTGGCGGCGAGCCGCGCGCCGAAGTGCCAGCCGATGAGCGCGAGCGCGGCCGCGACGCCTGTCAGGATCGCCGCTGCGGCGCGCTCCCGCAGATACTGCGCGAGCATCTGCGCCGTCAGCGGCAGCAGCGCGGCCAGCAGCAGCAGCGGCGCGAGCCAGCGCAGGTCGGTCGCGGGCCAGTGGCCGGTGTCGACGGCGCGGTGCAGGCCGTAGAGCGCGAAGCCCTGCGCGGCGGCGAGACCCAGCACGAGCGGGCGCGTCTGTGCGGGCTGCAGCGGCGTCGGCATCGGCCTGCGGGAGGCTCGCGCTCAGTTCCGGTGGATGGCCACGACGCGGCGGCCGCGCGAGTCGCGCATGCCGCGGAACATGCCGCCGTTGTTGAAGTCCATGACCACGTTGCCGCGCGGGTCGACGGCGATGACGCCGCCTTCGCCACCGAGCTCCTTCAGGGAGCCGTGCACGACCTCGCGCACGGCGCGTTCGAGCCCGAGCCCGCGGTATTCCACCTGCGCGCAGATGTCGTGCGCCACGACCGCCCGGATGAAGTATTCGCCGTGGCCCGTGGCCGACACGGCGCAGCTCGCGTTGTTCGCGTAGGTGCCGGCGCCGATCAGCGGCGAGTCGCCGATGCGGCCCCAGCGCTTGTTTGCCATGCCACCGGTCGACGTCGCCGCGGCGACGTTGCCCTCCCGATCGACGGCGACCGCGCCGACCGTGCCCATCGCGGTCAGCTCCGCCGCGGCCTCGGTGCGCCCCTGCAGGATGCGCTCGAGCTGGCGCTGCCGCGCCGGCGTCAGGAAGTAGTCGTTGGAGACGAGCACGAAGCCCTGCTCCAGGGCGAATTCCTCGGCGCCGGTGCCGTGCAGCATGACGTGCGGCGAGCGTTCCATGACGCGCCGCGCCAGGTCGATCGGGTTCTTGACGTGGCGCAGGCCGGCCACGGCGCCAGCGCGGCGGTGGCGGCCGTCCATGATCGCGGCGTCGAGTTCGGCGTGGCCGTCGTGGGTCAGCACCGCGCCGCGGCCGGCGTTGAACAGCGGGTCGTCCTCGAGCAGGCGCACGGCGGCGGTCACCGCGTCGAGGCTGCTGCCGCCGCGGTCGAGGACTGCGTAGCCGGCGTCGAGCGCCTCGCCCAGCGCCGCGCGGTAGGCGGCGCCGTCGTCCGCGCCGAGCTGCTCGGCCGAGATCGTGCCCGCGCCACCGTGGATCGCGATCGCAAACACCTTGCGCTCCGCTCCCTTGCCGAGAACCGGCGCCAGCAGGGCGAGGCCCAGCAGCGCCCACACGGGTGCACGACGCGACATCGCTCGCCTCCTGCCGCTATGATCGGTCGACCCGGGCGATTCTAGCCGTCCGCGAGAGGGGAAGACGAGTCGTGAGCGCCGGATCGCACGGGATGAGCTTTGAGCCGCGGGTACTCGCGGTCGCCGCGGCGCTGGTCGTCGGCGCCTTCCTCGTGCCGCCGCTGTTCCGCGGCGCGCTGATCGCGCTGGCGATCGCGGCCGTGGTGCTCGCGCCGCTGCCGCGCGGCACCCGCGGCGTGGTTTTCGCCGCGATGATCGGGCTCGCCACCGGCATCGCGTCCGTGAACCTCTTCGCCATCGGCATCTTCCAGGGGCCGATAACGGCGGAGTTCGGCTGGAGCCAGACGCAGTATTCCATCGTCACGCTGGTCGGCACGATCGTCACGGTCGTGTCCTCGCTCTACATCGGGCGCCTTTTCGACCGCCAGGGCGTGCGCCGCTGGGCGATCGTCTGCATCGTGCTGTTCGCGCTGGCGCTGATGTCGCTGTACTGGCTCACGCCGAGCCTGCTGCACTTTTACCTGGTATTCGGGCTGATGCCGATCATCGGCGCCGGCACCTCGTCGATCGCCTACTCGCGCGTGGTCGCGCGCTGGTTCGACCGGCGCCGTGGCCAGGCGTTCGGGGCAGCGCTCGCGGGCATCGGCATCGGCGGCGCCGTGCTCTCGTCGGTGTCGCAATACCTGATCGGCGCCGTCGGCTGGCGCGGGGCTTACGTCGGGCTCGGGCTCCTGTCGCTGCTGATCACGCTGCCGATCATCCTCTGGAAGCTCAAGGACTCGCCCGCCGACGTCGGGCTCGGGCCCGACGGCCAGCCGGCGGCCGGTGCCGGGCCCTCCGGGGCCGGGTCGACCGGAGCCGCTCCCGCCGTGGCGCCGCTCACCGGCTACAGCGCCGCCGAGTCGCGGCGGCAGCCGCGCTTCTGGAAGATGTTTGCCTCTTTCCTGCTGCTGTCGGCCGGCATCGGCGGCGTGCTGATCCCGCTGGTGCCGATCCTGCGCTCCCACGGCGTGAGTCCAGAGCAGGCGGCGGCGGTGCAGGGGGCGCTCGGCCTGGCGCTGATCGTCGGTCGCGCCTTCGCCGGGTTGCTGATGGACCGCTACTTCGCGCCCTACGTGGCCGCGGCGATCCTGCTGTTCCCGACCGTCGGCGTCACGCTGCTCGCGCTCGACGCCAGCGGCGCCACCGCGCTGATCGCCGCGGTGTGCATCGGCCTCGCCGCGGGCGCGGAACTCGACGTCGTGGCGGTGCTGATCACGCGCTACTTCGGCACGCTGGCCTATGCCGAGAACTACGGCTGGCAGTACGCCGCCTGGACCTTCGGCTCGGGCACGGCGGTGATCACCACCAACGTCGTCTACGACCAGTTCGGCAGCCACACGCCGGCCTTGTGGGCCTACGTGGCGATGTTCGTCGTCTCGGCGCTGATGGTGCTGCGGCTCGGCAGCTATCCGCAGCTGCCGCTGGCCGCTACGACCCGCAGTCCTTGAGCGGAATCGCCGGGTCGGCGAGCTTCGCCGGGTCCGGCCGGGCGCGCGCCGCGACCAGCCGTCGCGCGGCCATCTGGTCCTTCGCCTGGTTGACGGTATCCACGGCGATCAGTTCGCCGTCCCGCAGGTAGCAGCTGGAGAAGCTGTGCTGGGCCGGATCGCCACGCAGGACCACCCGGTCGTGGTCCTGCGCGAGTCCGACGATGATCAGCTTGTGGTGGTACTGGTCGGACCAGAACCAGGGCACCTTGTCGTGCGCGGTGGGCACGCCCAGCATGTTCGCCGCGGCCGTGTTGGCCTGTTCGAAGGCGTTGTCGACCGACTCCAGCCGCAGGCGCCGGCCGTAGTGGCGCGAGGGATGGTTCGTGCAGTCGCCGATGGCATAGATCGACGGATCTTCGGTGCGACAGTACTGGTCAACGACGATACCATTGTTGCATTCGAGCCCACAGTCGCGAGCCAGTTCGTCCCCGGGCAGCACCCCGATTCCGGCAACCACGAAGTCGGCCGGGTGCACGGTGCCGTCGGCGCAGCGCACCCCGCGGACGCGGCCGGCCGCGTCGCCGTCGAAGCCCAGCACCCGCGCGCCCAGGCGGATGTCGACCCCGTGCCGCTGGTGTTCCGCATGGAAATACGCGGA
>JBIIDW010000128.1:0-6199 GCA_044238215.1 Steroidobacteraceae bacterium | reverse complement strand
CGCGCTGCCGCCCAGCACCTGGGCGAACAGTCCGAGGATCTCGCTGTCGGCATCGGTGGTGGGGGGGACGTTCCAGGCGCGAACGATTCGCGGCTGCGGCACGCGGTCGTACATCACGTCACGACGCGCGTCGCTGCGAGCCGCGATGTTCACCTGATGGCGGGTGAGGGGCGGCCCGGCCGGGATGTGGCCGAAGTACCTCTGGACCTTGTCGCGCGCGGTGGCTACGTCGATGTCGCCGGCCAGCACCAGCGTCGCGTTGGCTGCGCCGTAGTACCGGCGGAACCAGTCCTTGGCTTCTTCCAGCGTGGCTCCCTTGAGCAGGTCGCGCGCTGCCACGTCGGGCGCGTGGTACGGGTGGCCTTCCGGAAAACTCTCGGCGAACAAGCGGTCCCAGACCTTGCCGTAGGGCTGGTTCTCGCGCTGGCGCTTCTCGTTCTGGACCACTCCGCGCTGCTCGTCGATCGCTTTCTGGTCGAGCGCGCCCAGCAGGTGCCCCATGCGGTCCGATTCCATCCACAGTGCTCGGTCGAGCGCGGTCGTGGGGACGTTCTGGAAATAGTTGGTGCGATCCTGGCTGGTCGTGCCGTTCTGGTCGGTGGCCCCGACTTCCTCGAAGGGCTTGAAGAACTCGCCCCGGTAGTTCTCCGAGCCCTGGAACATGAGGTGCTCGAACCAGTGCGCGAACTCCTGGCGGTCGGCGGGTTCGTCCTTGCCGCCGACGTGGTACCAGACGTTGACTGCGACGATAGGCGCCTTGCGGTCCGTGTGCACGACCACCGTCAGGCCGTTGTCGAGCCGGAAGCGCTCGAACGGGATGTCGGGGCCGGCGGCCCGCGCCGAGGGTGCGGCGACGAGCAGGGCGAGGGCTGCGGCAAGCAACGGCAATGGGCGCATGGGGTCTTCCTTGACCGCGTGGGTCCGTTTCGCAGGCTGGGGCCAATGATATCCACGCCGCGGCTGCGGTGGCCAGCGCACCGGGGAGCTATGCTTGGCTCCCGTTTCCTGCTGGCGTCCGGAATGCGCAAGCGCACGCTCGTACTGGGTCTCGTCTCAGCGCTGTCGCTGGCGGGCATGCTCTGGCTGGCCAGCCTCGACAAGGAGACGCGCGGCCTGCTCGCCGCCCTGCCGACGGACCGTGACGTGCTCGGCTGGGCGCAGCCGCAGCGGGATGCGGCGTTTCGCGCGATGGACCGCATTCCGCTGCTCGCCCGCGCGGCCGGGATCACGGCCTCGCCGGCGCCGCTGCCGCTTCCGGCCGGCAAGCCGCTGGTCATTCCCGGCATCGACGAGTACATGGCGCAGCAGCGCGCGGCCGGCGTCGTGATCCTGCAGGATGGCAGGGTCCGCCTCGAGCGCTATGGCCTCGGCTTCGACGCGGCCGGCCGCTGGACCAGTTTTTCCGTCGCGAAGTCGTTCAGCTCGACGCTGGTCGGCGCGGCGATCCAGGACGGCTACATCGACAGCCTCGAGGACGAGGTCAGTCGCTACGTGCCCGGGCTGCGCGGATCCGCATATGACGACGTCAGCATCAGGGAACTGCTGACGATGAGTTCGGGAGTCCAGTGGAACGAGGACTACGAGGATCCCGAGTCCGACGTGGCGCGGTTCAACGGTGCGCGACCCGAACCGGGCATGGATGCCACGGTCAGCTACCTGCGCAGGCTGCCTCGCGCGCATCCGCCGGGCGCGGTCTGGCACTACAACACGGGCGAGACGAACCTGATCGGCGTGCTGGTGTCCTCGGCCACCGGCAAGCCGCTGGCCCGTTACCTCCAGGAGAAGATCTGGCATCCCGCCGGCATGGAGGCCGAGGCAACCTGGATACTGGGACGCACCGGGCACGAGATCGCGGGCTGCTGCCTGCAGGCCGCCACGCGGGATTTCGCGCGGTTCGGGCTGTTCGTGCTGGCCAACGGCAATGCCGGCGGGCGGCAGATCGTGCCACCCGACTGGTTTTCGCAGGCCACGCGCAAGCAGAAGGACACCGGAGAGGCGGGTCGCGGCTACGGCTTCCAGTGGTGGACCTACGATGACGGCGCCGTCGCAGCCCGCGGCATCTTCGGCCAGGGCATTTTCATCGACCCGCAGCGGCGGCTCGTCATCGCGAGCAACGCGAGCTGGACGCGCGCGACGCTGGGGCCCGAGGGGAAGGCGCGAGAGGCCTTCTACGCCAAGGTCAGGGCGCTGATCGACGCCGAGAGCGCCGCTGCGCCGGCAGTCGCCGCGGGGCCGTGACCGACATCCGCTGATGCGCGGACGCAACGCGGAATGGTGCGTCGCTGCACTCATTCCCGCAAGCACTGCAGGGAGGAATGCCGTTCATCGTTCGCGGGCTCGCAACGTTTGCCGAAATCGGTAACATTCGGGGGGCCGGCGCGGCAACGTGTGCCCGGCGCAACAGATTCTCAATCACAGGCCGCAGTTCCCGAGGGGGCAAGATGTTCAGGAAATCCGTGATTGCCGTCATCGCAGGGGGTGTTCTGCCGGGCGTCGCCGCGGCGGACCCACAACAGGGCCAGGCGGCCGATACGGGAGGCCTCGAGGAGGTCACCGTCACCGCGCAGCGCCGCGCCGAGTCGCTGCAGACCGTGCCGATCGCGGTCTCGGCCTTCACCGCCGGCCAGCTCGAGGAGCGGCAGGTCCTCTCGACCATCGACCTCGTCAGGCTGGTGCCCAACCTGTTCGGCCAGAACAACACCGGCGTGTCCTCGGCCAACACCTACTTCCTGCGCGGCCTCGGCTCCACCGAGCAGATCGCGCTGCTCGACCCTGCAGTCTCGACCTATGTCGACGACGTGATCATCCCGCGCCAGAACGCCAACAACTACGCGCTGTTCGACATCGAGCGCCTCGAGGTGCTGCGCGGACCGCAGGGCACGACCTTTGGTCGCAACAGCACTGGCGGCGCCATCAGCGTCATCACCCGCAAGCCCGGCAACGAACTGACGGGTTCGGTCGGCGTCGGCGGCGGCAGCTTCGGCCGCAAGCTGGCGCGCGGCACGATCGACGTGCCGTTTTCCGACAAGGTCCTCTCCAAGTTCTCGGCCTACTACCTCGGCGACGACGGCTGGCTCAAGAACACGCTCAACGGCGACAAGCTCAACAATTCGGAGAGCTGGGGTGCGCGCGCCGCGCTGCGCTTCCTGATCAATGACAACCTGACGTGGGACGTCGCCGCCGAGTACACGACCGCCGACGGCGTGTTCGCGCGCTCGTCGCTCGAGTCGTTCAAGACGACCTTCTCGACGATGACCACCAAGGGCGGCACGGGCGACCTGGTCGCCGACATGGTCAACAAGCGCGGCTGGCGCAACGAGACCGACTCCACGGGGCTGTCTTCCAACTTCGAGTACCGGTTCGGCGAGCAGACGCTCAACGCGATCACCGGTTACCGGCGCGTCAAGCAGGACTTCGTGCTCGACTTCGGCGATCCGAACCCGGTGGTCGCCGGCGTGCGCGTGCCGGCGACGGCGGCGAACTACTTCGCGTTCGCGCTCAGCAACGAAGCCGACATGGAGATGTTCTCGCAGGAGTTCAAGTTCAACGGCAACCTCGGCGAGAATCTCAAGTACGTCGCGGGCGTCTATTTCTTCTACGAGGACAACCAGACCATCGCCGGCCAGGCCACGGGCATCGGCGCCGGACCGCTGACGCTGACCTGCTCGCCCGGCCTGTTCGGTGACGGCCGCACGCAGTGCTCGCCGACCGCCCGCGGCTATTCCAGCAACCGCGACATGCGCAACAAGACCACCAGCTACGCGGCCTATGCGCAGTTCGACTGGAAGCTCGGCGACCGCACCACGCTGATCGCCGGCGCCCGGTTCACCGACGACACCAAGAAGCTCGACCTCGTGGCGACTCCGCAGGGCGCCATGATCACGGCTGACCTGGTCGCCGCGGGCGTCGCGACCAAGCTGACGGACAGCCAGGTGACGCCGAAGGCTGGCGTGAACTTCCAGCTGAACGACGACGTCATGCTTTATGCCAGCGCCACGCGTGGCTTCAAGTCTGGCGGCTGGAATTCCCGCACCGCCTATCGTCCCCAGGAATTCCAGCCGATGAAGTCGGAGAAGACCTGGTCGTACGAGGCCGGCGTCAAGAGCGAGTTCCTGGACCGCCGGCTGCGCGTCAACGCCAACGTGTACTGGGCCGAGACCCAGGGCCTGCAGCTCGCGTACTCCACCCCCGGGCCGATCCCCGGCACCACGCTGTCGACCCAGAACAACGCGGGCGACATCGAGGCCTACGGCTTCGAGCTGGAGATGGCGGCGCGGCTCAACTCGTTCGTCGACCTGTACGCCTCGCTAGGCCTGCAGGAAGGCAAGTACACGAAGGTCGAGCCCGCGGCGCAGTCGTTCTGCACCAACGGCGGCTCGCTGGTCAACGGCGGCTGCGTGCCGCGCCCGCCCGCCACGACGTCGAGCTACCTCAACGCGATCGACATCGGCGACACGCTGTCGCGCTTCCCCGGCTCGAACGGCAACATCGGCGTCAACATCCGGATCCCGGCCGCGGGTCTGGGCGGCGACTTCCGCGTGTCGGTCGAGGCGCAGTACACGGGCGAGTTCTTCGTCACCGCCTCGAACGCGATGCCGAACCTCCAGCTCGTTCCGGGCGGGCCGTTCGTGTCGGCTCCGACCGTGTACCCGACGCTCGCTGCCAGCTACACGCTGCTGAACGCCGGGCTCGGCTACGAGTCCGCGGACGGCAACTGGCGCGCGCAGCTGGAGTGCAAGAACTGTGCTGACAAGGACGCCATCATCTCGGTGTTCAACGGCCTGTTCTTCTCCGAACCGCGTCGGGTCAACGTCACGCTGAACTACAAGTTCTGACAGCGGGCGCGGGCCGATGGGCCCGCGTGCTGCCCGGCAACCGGGGCCCGGCGGAGACGCCGGGCCCCGTTTTTGTTGCGGCCGCCAGCGGGACCGAGCTCACCGGCAGACTCCTCACCGCGTAGACTCGGCTGATGGGCAGCCGCGCCGACCGTAGTCTCGGGATGCACGCCGCCGTCTCCCGGCGGGATTTTCTCAACGGTCTCGCGGTGGCGGCCGGCGCGGGCGCGCCGCTGCTCGGGCTGCCACACGGTGTCGCGGCCGCGCTCGCGGCCGAGCCCGGGTATCCGCCGGGCCTGACCGGCCTGCGCGGCTCGCATGCCGGTTCCTTCGAAGCACTGCACCAGCTGCGCGAGCGGCGTGCCGACGAGATGGTGGGCGCCGCGCCGGGCATCGGCGAGGAGTACGACCTCGTGGTCGTCGGGGCGGGCATCAGCGGGCTCGCGGCCGCGGTGACCTACCTCGACGCGCGGCCTGACGCGCGAATCCTGCTGCTCGACAACCACGATGACTTCGGCGGCCACGCGCGCCGCAACGAGTTCGAATCCGGCGGGCGGCGGTATATCGGCTTCGGCGGAACGCAGTCGATCGAGAGCCCGGCGCCCTACGGTGCCGACGCGCAGGCCTTCGTGCGATCGCTCGGCGTCGAGGTGGAGCGCTATCCCGAGTACGCGAACGAGGAGCTGTATCCCTCGCTGGGGCTGCGCGAAGCGACGTTCTTCGACCGCGAGACCTTCGGCCGCGACCAGCTCGTGCGCGGCGGCGTCGAGGAACCGGAGTTCCGCGACGCCGCCCCGTTCACGGCGGCGGTGCGGCGCGACCTCGGGCGCCTGCACGGCGAGGCCTTCGACCCGATGCCGGAGCTGTCGCCGGCGGCGAAGCGCGAGGCGCTCGCGCGCATCAGTTACCGGCAGTTCGTCACCGACGCGTGGCGGCTCGATCCCGGGGTGCTGTGGCCGTTCGAGGCCAGCACGCACGGACTGTTCGGCGTCGGTCCGGACGCGGTGCCGGCGCAGGACGCTTTTGGCCTCGGCTTGCCCGGGTTCCAGGGCATGGCGCTGGGCGCTGGGCCGGGCCCTGGGCAGAATCACGATTCGATCCGCCACGAGGGCGCGGAGGGCTACTACTTCCACTTCCCGGACGGCAACGCGACCCTCGCGCGGCTGATGGTGCGCCGGCTCGTGCCGCAGGCGATGCCGGGCTCGACGGTCGAGGACTGCGTGACCTCGCGGGCCCGTTACGACCGGCTCGACCTGCCGGGCCATCGCGTGCGCATCCGGCTCGGCAGCGCCGTGCTGCGCGTGCGTCACGCCGGCCCCTCGGGCCGTGATGGCCCCGTGGAAGTGGCCTACGGGCCCGCCGGC
>JBIIDW010000127.1:0-6240 GCA_044238215.1 Steroidobacteraceae bacterium | reverse complement strand
AGCACGGCCTCGACGCGCCGCTGCAGCGCGAGGTCGATCGTCGACCGCACGACCGGGCCGCCACCGTCGCGCTGCGCGGCGGCGGCGAGCGCCTGCGCCGCGTGCGGTGCCCGGAACGGCAGCTCGGCGGGGCGGCGGATGCGCAGCGGCAGCTGGCGCGCCGCCTCGCCGGCGGCATCGCCGCCGCGGCTGCGCCGCCACGCGGCGGCCAGCGTCCCGCGCGCGTCGAGCAGCTCGGCATTGCCCTCGCGCGGCGCGCGGCGCGCCGGGCTCTGCGGCACCACCGCCAGCGTCAGCGCCTCGCCGAGCGTGAGCCGCGACGGCGGCCGCCCGAAGTAGACGAGGCTCGCGGCGCCGATGCCCTCGACGTTGCCGCCGTAGGGCGCGAGGTTCAGCCAGGCCTCGAGGATCTCGCGCTTCGGGTACTTCGCCTCGAGCTCGAGCGCGCGCAGCACCTGCAGCAGCTTGCCCGGCACGCGCCGCGAGTCGATGCCGTACAGCCGGCGCGCCAGCTGCATCGTGATCGTCGAGCCGCCGACGCGGCGGTCGCCGCCGGCGTAAGTGCGCGCCGCGCCGCGCAGCAGCGACCAGGGGTTCACGCCCGGGTGCCACCGGAACCAGCGGTCCTCGTGCCAGAGGATCGCCTCGACGAACTGCGGCGCGACGGCGTCGAGCCGCACTGGCAGCCGGTACGCGCCGTCGGCGGCGCGCGTGAGCCGCAGCAGCTCGCCGCCGCGCGCCTCGACCGCGACCGAGGACGGGAAGCCGGCCAGCAGCGGCGGCCGCGGCCACAGGCGCACGGCCGCCAGCGCGGCCGCCAGCGCGGCCAGCGCCACGAGCCCCCGGCGCAGGCGGCGCGACATCGCCCGGCCTCAGCGCCCCTGCACGGTGATGCGGCCGGCGGCCGAGCGACCCTGCACGCCCGGCGCGTACATGGACTCCACGTAGGCCGGCGGCGTGACGAAGCTGCCGGCCGTCGTGGCGCGCACGCGGTAGGTGAACTCGCCGGCGCGCACGTCGACCGCGCCGAACGCGACGACGCGGTCCTCGCGCAGCTCAACGTGCTGCGGATACCAGCCCGGCGCCGCGGCCGCGCCGCCACCGCCACTACCACCGCCCTGACCGTCGCCGCCGTCCGCAGGCTCGCCGCGTGCGCCACTCAGGGCCTCGTCGAGCACCGGCTCGAAGCCGCCCGGCAGCAGGTCGACGAGCACGCCGTCCCAGTACGGCTGCTTGCCGGTCGCGCGGAAGCGCAGCCGCACCTGCAGTTCGTCGCCCTGGTTCACGGTGGTGACCGGCTTGCCGGCGGCGTCGAGGTAATCGCGCGCGATCTCCATGCCTGCCGCCAGCGCCTCGCGCGGCGGCTCGCGGTCGTAGCCCGCCTCCTCGACCGTCCAGAACACCGCGCCCTCGACGCCGCTCGCGCCGAAGCGCAGCCGCGCGGCCTCGGGGCCGAACGCCGCGCGGCGCAGCAGCTCGCCCTGCAGCGCGAGCGCGCGGCCGGCACCGTCGCGACCCACTTCGCTGATCGAGTAGGTGCCGGCCGGCGACGCCGCCGCCAGCGCCGCGTAGGCGTCGATCGCGAGCACGCCCCAGGCCGCCGTGACCGTGCTGCGCTCGCGCGGCGCCGTGGCGGAGATCGCCGCGAGCGCATCCGCCGGCGCGGCGCGCAGCCGGTCGGGGAAATGGCGCGCCAGCAGGTAGAGCAGCTGCAGGTCGTGCACGCCCGGGTCGTAGACGAAGCCGACGGCGGCGGCGCCCGGGTCCTCCGGCCAGGCCTCGCCCGCTTTCGCAAAGCGCACGCCCGCGACGAGCTCGTTCGCGAGCCGCCCCTGGCGCATGTTCTGGTACGCCGCGGCGAGGAAGGCCGCGGTGATGTCGCGCCGCCACGCCGGCTTGCGCTTCGCGTCGAGCCGCTCGAGCTGGGCGCCGGCGAGGTTCGAGGCCACGCGGCCCATGCGCGTCAGCACGTAGATGGCGTAGGCGCGGGCACGTTCGTCGGCCAGCGTCTCGCCCTCCGAGGCGGCGTACTGCTGCAGCCACTCGCCGCCGCGATCGATGACGTCGCGCGGCGCGTCCATGCCGCGCTCGCGCGCCTCGACCAGCATGTGCAGCGCGTAGACGGTGGGGAAGGCCGACACGGCGCCGTCGCCGGGCCAGTAGCCGAAGCCGCCCTCCGCCGCCTGCCGCGCGCGCAGCTCGACCAGCAGCCGCGCCCAGCGCGCGTCGCTGCGGCCGGTGTCGCCCATGTTGTTGCGCCCGAGTTCGGGGCGCGCACCGAGCACCACCGCCGGCACGGCCTGCGAGACCAGCTGCTCGGTGCAGCCGAACGGGTAATCGGCGAGCCAGCCCTCGAAGCCGCGCGCCAGCGCCAGCGGCGAGGCCGAGATCGTCGCTTCGAGGCGCCGCTGCTCGGGCCGCAGCCGCCGCGACGGCACGTACTCCGCCGCGCCGCGCCGCAGCGTGCCGGCTGCGAGCCGCGCCTGGAACGCCCCGGCCGGCCGCACGCTGACGGTGGCGGCGATCGACGCCTCGCGGCCGCCGGCGCTCGTGGTGAGCCGCAGCGTGCCGGAACCCGTCTGCTGCTTCGCGCGCAGCCGGAAGCGCACCACGCCCTCGCGGCCCTCGGCGATGCCCTGACGGACTTCGCGCGCGCCCACCACCTCGAAGTGGCTCGACGCCGCGAGCCGGGTCAGCAGCTGCGCCGCGGCGCCCGAGCCGGCGAGGTTGTTGGTCACCCCGGCGGTCAGCTCGAACTCGTCGCCCGGCGCGATCGCCACCGGCGCGTTCGGCAGGATCACGAAGTCGCCGCGCACCACGGTCTGCTCCGCCGCGACGCCGACCGCGTCGGGCGCGACCGCCACCGCGACGATGCGCATCGAGCCGTTGAAGTAGTCCGGCACCGTGTAGCGGAAGCTGCGGGACTCGGGGCCCGCCTCGACGATGCCGGACCAGAACACCACCGGCGGGTCGCGCCGGCGCTTGAACGGGTTCAGGTAGCGCCCGGCGCCGCCCTCGGCGTCGCCGCCGGGCGCCGGGGTCACCAGTTGGCGGAACTCCGGCAGGATCAGGTCGAGGATCTGCCGCGTCTCGACCTCGAGCGCGCGCTTCTCGAAGAAGCTCGCCAGCGGATCCGGGTTGCGCCAGCCGGCCACCTGCAGGATGCCCTCGTCGACGCCGAACAGCACCAGCCGCGACGGCCGCGCCGCGCGGTAGCGCAGCTCGACCGTCTCGCCCGGCCGCGCGCGGGCGGGCGCCTCGACGGCGACCTCGACGCGGCGACGATCGAGGTTCACCGAGAACGGCGCCACGCCGTGCGCCAGCGGGCTGGCGAAGATCTCGGCGGAGTTCGGGTCGCGCACGAAGGTGACGGTGACGTAGCCGTTGCCGTCGAAGTCCTCGGGCAGGCGGATGCGCTGCACGCTCGAGGTGGTGTCGGCGCGGAACCAGCGGAACGCGTGCACGCGCTCGCGCTCGATGGTGATCAGCCCGGTGCCTGCGTAGGGCGCGCGGATCGACAGCTCGATCTCGTCGCCGGGCGCGTAGTCGGCGCGCGCGAGGCGCAGCTCGAGCTCGGCGTTGCGGTCCATGCGGCGCGCCACGTTGCCCGCGCCGGCCACCGAGTACTCGACGCGGTTCAGCTCGCGTCCCGACGCCTCGCGCACCACGAGCGCGAACTCGCCCGGCGCGTCGGTCGCGAGCGCGCGCTGGACCACCGCCGCGGGCAGCGCCAGCGCCTCGCTCTTCAGCGGCAGCTCGCGCAGCCGGCTCTCGTAGCGCAGCGTGCCGTCGTCCTGCCGCTCGAGCACCGACACCCAGCGGCGCTCCAGCAGCTCGAGCTTCAGCCCCGCTGCGGCCGTGGCCTTCAGCGCCGGATCGACCGCGACGATCGACACCGCGCGGCGCGCGCCGCGCGTGACGTAGCCGAGCTCGCCGTCGGGCTTCATGCCGACGAGGAAGGGCAGGCTCGACACCAGCAGCGTGCGCGCCTGCGTCACGCCGCGGCCGCCGCCCGGCTCGAAGGCGCGGGCCACGACCTGCAGCGAATACGTGCCGGCGTCGAAGCGCTCGAGCCGCAGCGGGATGCGCGCCGTGCCGTCGGCGGCGCTGGTGACGTCGGGCAGCTGGTCGTCGAAGCTTTTCTTCGCCTTCAGCGGGTCGGTGAAGCGGAACTCCTTCCACGCCGCGAACACCGGCAGCCGCGGCGACAGCCGCAGCGAGGTGCTGATCCGGCGCGCGGCGGCCGGCGTGTCGAACAGCGTGCGCAGCTCGAGGCTGGCCTCCAGCTGCTGCGGCGACACCCAGCCCTGCTCGCGCTCGCTGCTGAAGCGCAGCGCCAGCTTGAGCCGGTCGGGCAGGAACTCCTGCACGTTGACGACCGCGGCGCCGATGCGCTCGCCCGCCTCGCCGTCCTTGACGATGTAGATCCCGAGGCTCCACGCACCGGTCGGCGAGGCCTCGGCGGTGCGGTAGGCAAGCTCCTCGAAGCCGGCGGCGCCGAGCCGGATGCGCTGCCGGTAGACCACGCTGCCGCGCGCGTCGGTCAGGATCGCCTCGAGCGGCACGCCCTCGAGCGGCCGCGACCAGTCGGAGGCGCGCACGATCACGCCGAACTTCATCTCGTCGCCCGGGCGGTAGATGCCGCGGTCGGAGAACGCGTAGGCCGCGAGCTGGCCCGCCTGGGTCGCGTTCATCACCCCGCCCACGTCGAAGCGGGAATAGTCGAGGCCGCGATCCGTGCGGTTCACCGGCAGGAACGCGGCGTCGTCGCCCTGGCGCACCACGTACAGCACGGGCTCGCGCTCGCGCACGAACTGGCGCAGCGACGGCAGTGCGGCGCGGCCGCGCTCGTCGGTGCCGCGGCTCGCGAGCGCGACGCCGTTGCGGCCGATCACCTGCACCTGCGCGCCGGCGACCGGCTCGCCGCCGGAGATCGACTGCACGAACACGTCCTCGGTGCCGTCGACCGCCTTCTTGACGAGGATGCCGAGGTCGGTGACGAGCACGAGGCGCTCGTCGGTCTCGCCGATCGGCTGCTTCGACTCCGGATCCCAGCCGCCCACGCGCACCAGGAACACGCCGCGCCCGCCGGCGCCGCCGTCGGCGAGGAAGGGCGTGAGGTCGAAGCCGTGGTACTGCACGGTGCCGCGTGCCGCCGCCGGAGGCACCGGCTCGACGACTTCGGAGCGCTCGGTCAGGTCGTCGTACGACAGGTTCCAGCTGAAGAACTCGGGGTTGGCGAAGGTGCCGCCGGCCTGCGTGGCCAGCAGCGGCAGCCGGTCCGGCAGCACGCGCGCGACTTCGTAGCGGATCGCGGGCACGTCGCGCGAGTAGAGCGAGAGGCGGCGCTCGCCGCGCAGCGGCAGCAGCGCGCCGGAGTGCAGGATGCGCACCTCGCGCGGCGGCTCGCCGACCTGCAGCGTGGCGTCGTAGCGGCGGCCGAGCTCGAAGCCGCCGAAGGACTTCAGGCCCTTGTCGACGCGCACGTAGAGGTAGCGGCCGGGCTCGGCGCGGAAGCGCCAGGCGTGCAGCACGGGCCGCTCGTCCGCGGCCTCGACCGGCTCCAGCGCCACCGGCTCGGACACGGCGAGGATCTCGTCGGCAACCAGCGCCGGGGTGTTCCAGTCGAAGGGCTGCTCGCGACTCTCCGGCGCGGTGTCCGGGTGATGCACCGGCAGCAGCCAGGCCTTGACGCGCCCGGCGATCGCCGGCGGCAGCACCGCCTCGCTGCTCTCGAGCGTCAGGATCTGCTCGCTCTCCATCTTCTCGTTGGTGGTCCAGCTGGCCGCAGCGTTGCGCACCACCAGGCTGAGCCGCCCCGGCACCTTGACGTCGGCCTCGAGCGGTTCGCCGGTCGCCGGGCCACCGAGCGACGAGCGCAGGCCGGCCGCGAGCCGCGCGCGCAGCACCGACTCCTCCTCGGCCATCTGCAGCGGCTCGGAGTTCACGTAGGCATTCAGGCGGGTGTCGTCGTAGCTGAGCTGGACGCCGAGCGCGCCGCCGCCGCCGAACAGGCCCTTGGCCACGCCGGCCTTGCGCAGGCTGAAGTGCTGCTCGAGGCTGCGCGGGTCGACCGGATGCGAGAAGCGCAGCGCCACCACGACCTTCTTGAGCGCAGGGTCCACCGGGTCCTGGTAGAACTCGGCGCGCACCAGCGACGCGGTGAACGGCGCCGAGCTGAAGCGCAGCGTGGGCTCGGCGAGCGCGAGGCCGGGCCGCAGCAGCGCGCGGGCGTCGAGC
>JBIIDW010000126.1:0-6247 GCA_044238215.1 Steroidobacteraceae bacterium | reverse complement strand
GGCAGCCGCGGCCTCCGCCACGCGCTCGAGTCGCTGCAGCGCGACTCGCGAGCGGTCGATCGCGATCTCCGCTTCGCCTGCGTTCATCGCGCCCATGGCGTCGGCGCCCAGCGCCTTGGCCGCGGCGAATGCCGGGCCGCCCCAGACGCCCGCCGCACGATCCTCGAGTTCCCTGAGGCGGGCGTCGAACTTCCCCTGCTGCTCCTCGAATCGCGCCTCGAGAGATGCGCGGGCGAGCGCGGCCGAGGTCTGCTCCGTCGTCGCCGGTGCCGTGGCGGCCGGCTCGCCCTCGCCAGCCACGCCGCCGGGACGCCCCATGACGATGGCCGCACTCGGCACCGTACTGGCCGGCTCGCCCGGCACCGGCACGGCCGCGCGCTGTTCGGCGAGCCTCGGCAGGTACACGAAGACCGCCACGAGCGCGGCCGCCAGCGTGCCGCCGAGCAGCCACCGGGCCCATGGGCGCCGGCGCGGGGGCTCCTCCAGGTCGGCATCGACCGCCGACTCGGCCACGTCGATCGACTCCGGAGCGACCGCGGAAGGTGGCGGCGCCGGCTGCTCAGCCGTCGCGGCGGCGAGCCGGTCCGGCTCGATCTCCTCGGGCGCCGCGGGCGCGAGCGTCGGCGGCTCGGGCGCAACCAGCGGCGGCAGCACCGGAACCGGCCTGGTGCCCGTCACCGACCCGAGGTCGATATCGGGAGGCTCGGCCCGCTCGTCACCGATGTCGACGGGGGGCGGGAGCTCCTCCGGGTCGTGGATGGTGTCCTGCAGCGCCGCCTCGAGTTCTTCCTGCACGTCGACCATGCCGGCCGGGCGATCCTGTGGGTCCTTGGCGAGCATCCGCATCACCAGTCTCGCCAGCCGGGCCGGAACCGGGTGGATCGGCTGCAGCGGCGGCACGGGCTTGGCCAGCACGTCGCGCAGTTCGAAGTCGGGGAAGAACGGCGGGTAGCCCGACAGCAGCTCGTAGGCGAGCGCGCCGAGACCGTAGACGTCGTCCGCAGGCGTGGGCAGCTCACCTTCGAGCTGCTGCGGACTCGCGCTGAACGGCGAGCCCGGGCTGGCGCTGGCCACCCTGCCGTCGAGCGAGGCGACGCCGAAGTCGGCGACGATCACGTGGCCCTCGACGTCGATCAGCACGTTGCCGGGCTTCAGGTCGCGGTGCACCACACCGCGCCGGTGCGCGTGATCGAGCGCGCGCGCGATCTCGAGCAGCGCCGGCACGATGCGCGCATAGGGCTCCCCGCGCAGCCGGCGCAGGTCGCCGGTGGCCAGCGTCATCGGCAGCACGGTGGCGGTGTCGTCGCGCACCGGCTCGAAGACCTCCGCAAGCCCCGGGTGGCCGAGCCGCTGCGCCACGGCGTGCTCGTGGCACAGGCCCTCCCAGACCTCCGGCGAGCGGGCCACCTCCGGATACAGCACCTTCAGCGCGACGTCGGCCGCACGCGCGTCGTCGTGCGCGCGCCAGACTTCGCCATGGCCGCCCGCGCCGATCTTCTCGACCAGCGTGAACCGCCCGCAGAGCCGCGCGCCCTTCTCGAAAGTCAGCATGTGACGGGGATTCTACGTGGCTGGCGATCCCCGCCAAGCCCCTCAGGTCGGCGCCGCCGGGACGGGCGCCGGGACCGCGGGCCCAACCGGCGCGACCCCGCCGGTCTCCTCGCGGTAGATCTCGGAGAGCAGCCGGCGCCACTCGCGGTACTGCTCCTCGGCCGTACCCGTGAGCTTCAGCGTGCGACCCTCGAGTTCCACGACCTGCGGCGCAACCTCGTTCTGGAAGCTCGTGGCCAGTTCCTTCACTTCCTGTGCCGCGACCTTCGCGTCGGAGTAGCGCTTGATTCCCGACAGCACGGCGGCGGTGCCGCCCACCGCGGCGGCCGTGCGCGCCGCGCTCTCGAGGCGCTGGCAGTCGTAGTCGCCCGCGGCGCACTGCCCGGACACGAGGATGCTCGCCACCACCGCCGCCGCGCCGAGGATGGTGCGTGTGCGAGCCTGCGAGCGCATGCGCTCCTCGCGCTCGATCGCGTCGAAGCTGGTACGACGCCAGCCGCCGTACGAGTCGTGCAGCTGCTCGGAGAAGTTGCCGAAGTAGCCATCGACGGTGTCGATCACGGCCGCGTCGCGCTGGCGGATGCGTTCGATGCGCGCCACCGCGGGATCCTCCGCGGCCGGCAGGCGTGCGAGTCGCGTCAGGCCGTTGGCGTCCTGCCGCAGGTAGCCGGCAAACGCCTCGGGCGCCAGATCACTCGCGAACCGCATCGAGGCCACCTGCCGCACCTCGCGCCGGTCGGCCGGCGGCAGCTTCTCGCGCGCCGCCAGCAGATCGTTGGCGACCTGGGCGTACACGTTCTGGAACGGGTCACGGGCGCGCAGCGCGGCCTCGGTCCTGTAGGAACCGATGTCCGCCGGACCGCGATAGCTGCGGCGGTCGATCCAGACCCGGCCCGTGGCGTCGCGGGCGGACACCTCGATGGCCAGCTCCGCGCCCGTCGACTCGAGGATGCGACCCGTCACCAGCACGTCGACGAACTGCACGCTCGCGGGCACCACGCGCACGGCACCCCACTGCGCAGAAGCCTCCAGCGTGGCCTTGAGGCGCCCGGGGATCATGCGCGACTCCGCCTTGCGGACGTCGGGGTAGATGCGCTTCTTCGCCATCGCCTCGTCGTCGCCGGCGATCGCGGCCGGCACGCCGGGGTCGAACTCCTGGATCGCGACGTCGAGCAGCTCCGCTTCCGGAATCTGCTGCGTCGCCTGGATCGCGTTGACCTTGGCGAGCGGCCGCGTCTCCTTGACGACGCAGCCGGCCAGCAGCGCGGCCAGCGCCAGCGCCAGCGCGACGCGGACTTCAGCCCTTGCCCTGAGCATTGCGCTTGTACTCCACGTATTCCTTCCAGAGCTTTTCCTTCAGCTCCGGGTCGGTCTCCTGCTCGGCGGCACGCCGCAGGCGCCGCGCGACGATGTCGTCGTCCTCGCCCGAGGGAATACCGCGGTCGGCGCCGCCGCTGCCAGCACCGCTGACGGTGCCGCGATCGCGTCCGCCACCCGCCTCACCGCTGCCGCCCTCGGCCGTCGCGGAGCCAGTGCCCTGACCGCCCGCTGCGCCCTGCTGCGCGCCGCGCTCCGAGCGCAGGTCGCCCGGGCGCCCGCCCGGACCGGCGCCCTCGCCGCCGGCGCCGTCTTCCGGCGTCGCCGAACCGGTAGCGGTCGCGGCGCGCGAATCGCGCTCGCGGGCGTTGCGCGCCTGCTCCTCGCCGAGCGTCCGGTCGAACTGGCCGAGCGAGTCGTCGAGCCGGCGATCCAGCACGGTCCGGCGCTCATCGG
Source organism: Steroidobacteraceae bacterium (assembly GCA_044238215.1). Classification (GTDB taxonomy): domain Bacteria; phylum Pseudomonadota; class Gammaproteobacteria; order Steroidobacterales; family Steroidobacteraceae; genus UBA964. The sequence continues at coordinate 2,923 of JBIIDW010000126.1, read as the reverse complement.
CGGTGGAGGCGCTGCCGGCGCCACCGCTGCCCGTCGCCGTGCCGCCGGTGCCGGTAGCGGTACCGCCGGCGATCGGCGGCGTGCCGGCGCTGCCACCCGAACCGCCCGCACCGCCCGCCGTCGTGCCCGCGCCGGTGGACCCGGTGTCGGCCGAACCGCCGGCACCGCCACCCGGCATCGATGGCATCGGGAAGCTCACGCCACCACCGACGCCGCCGCCGGCGCTGCCGCCCGCGCTGCCGCCGCTGGAACCGCTGCTGCCGCCCGTCGAACCGCTGCTGCCGCCGTCACCGCCGCCTGACGGCGTGGCGCAGCCGGCGAGAAGGAGCGCGAGCAGGCCGCAGGCGAGTGCTGCCGGGTACGAAGTGTTGCGCGTGCTCATGGCGTGCCTGCCGTCGGCGGGACGTCGTCGCCGCCCTTGAAGAAACTGCGCAGCTGGTCGGCGAGGCGGTCGCAGGCCGTGCCCTGCACGCGCGCGATGAACGGCAGCGGCACCACCGCGCCCACGATCGCCGACGTGCCGGTGACGTTGGTGATCACCGAGCCCGCCGACTTGGCCTGCCGGAGGTCCCAGATCGTGGCCTCGTAGGCCGACTCCTTTTCCCACCAGCCGAACCCGATGCAGCCCGCGGCGCCCGGCGCAGCACCGCAGGCGAGGCTGCCGCCCCCGTCGGTCTTGCGGGTGCCGCCGTCGAGCCAGACGATATAGCGCACGCCGGACTGTGCGACCCGTTCACTGACGCCGGGCCGCGCCAGCACGGCGCTGACGGCCTCGGGACGCGTCGGGGCCGTGCCCGGCTCCAGCCACGGGAACATCTGGTCGACGAAGCTGTTGTTGTCGCGGACCAGCAGTCCGCCCGAGCCGGACCCGAGGCCACGGCTCACGCAGTCCATGAACTCTTCCTCGGCTGCCGCGCCCTCGATCTGCGGCTTGGCGAGGATGACGACGGCCTCGTCGTCGGCGATGCGGGTCTGGAGTTCTCGCGATTCCTCGATGCGCGCATGCATGCAGCCCGACAGCGCGAGCAGGCCGGCAAGACCGGCCAGGGCGGCCGGAACGCGACGGAGCGAGGCAGCGTTGGCGTGCATGCGGGACCCCCCAGTTGAGTCGAGTATGCCACGCGACCCGTCAACGGGAGACCGCACTCAGGGGAGCGAGTTCCCCGCAGCCCGCCTGTATGCCCTTACAGGGTCAGGCGCCGTCGCCGGCGTCCTCCGCCTCGGTGGCCGCTTCCGCCACCAGTGGCCGGCAGACCTTGGCGATCAGTCGCTGGCGCTGGGCGGCACGGGCCTTGACGGCGGCCTCGTCCGGCTCGAACGCCTCGATGGCCTCGGGCGTCGCCACCTGGCCGGCCGCGGCGAGCCGCTCGTGCACGTCCAGCCGCTCGCGCAGCACCGCCACCTCGGAGGTCAGCGACAGCACCATGTTGAGCAGCGTGTCGATGCGCGGGTCGCCCGGCACGGCGCGGCGACCCTTCTGCACCCGAAAACGCGTGGCGGGAACCTGCGAGGAGCCGGCCTGGGCGCTCACGACGCCGCCTTCATGCCGGACACGACGTACCAGGAGCGGTAGACACCCTTGTTGGCGCCGCCGAACTCGAGCCGCTGGTCGCGGCGCGGCGCCCCCATGGCGGCGTCCTGGTAGCCCGCGGCGCCGTCCTGGAAGCCCGCGGCGCGTGCCAGCGCCGCGAGATCGGCCGACACGGCGCCGATCCAGAACGGTTCGTTGTTGTAGCGGGTTTCGTAGTCCGCACGCAGCATGTCGAAGCTGTCCGCATGCTCGGCACGGAACGGCACTTCGAGGTGCACCATGACGCCGCCCGGACGCAGCAGGCGGTGGCACTCGGCGAAGATCCGCTTGACCGCTCGCGCCGAGGTCTCGTGCAGCACCGCGCTCGAGAAGATCAGATCGAAGCTGCCGTCGGCGAAGTCGGTCTCCTCGGCGCTCTGCTGCGAGAAGTGCAGCGGCATGCCGAGCAGCGCGGCCCGCGCGTGCGCGTAGCGCAGCAGGCCCGCGCCGACGTCGATGCCGTGCACCTCGGCCTCGGGGAAGGCCTTCTGCACCGCCACCAGGCTGTTGCCCACCGTGCAGCCCATCTCGAGGATCCGCTTCGGCTGCAGCTGGGGGTAGCGCGAGAAGACGTGCGCGACGACGGTGTTGCCGCGCATGTCGTTCATCTGGCCGCCCTGGCGACCGAGGCTGTACAGCGACGCCGCCTTGTCGAACACCGCACCCTGGCGCACGTCGGTGGGAGTCGGGTCGACGTGATAGCTGCCCGGCATCATGTGCGTGTCGGTCGCGGCGAGGTAGCGCGGCACCTTGAAGCCGGGATCGGTGCGCAGCGAGCCGACGGCCGGCGCAGCCTTCGCGATCGCGTCGAGCGAGTCGAGCTGGCGGTCCACGCAGTCGCCGGCGGCCTGCCACATCAGCTCCTGGGCGGCGCGCATGGCCGAGACCCAGTTGCGGTACAGCGGACGCGCCGACACCCGCGCTCGCAGCTGCTGCAGGCTCGGCTTGCCGTCGCCGGCCGCGCCGATCTCGCGCTCGGCCTCCGCCGTGACCTTGCGCAGCGCCGGGTCCATTTCGGCCGTGATGAACGCCTTCAGGGCGACGACGAAGTGCTGCTCCGCAACCTCGTCGTGGGTGCTGGTCGGCATGATCGGGTGGACTCGGGTGGCGGCCATATGTCTCGTACCTCCCAAAGGGATTTCCGGTTCGTGACCCAAGCATAGCCCGATCGAGCGGGGTGCGAGCTAGGGTATGGTGTTTATGGTTTCATGCCGCGAGACGCCGGTAGCCTGATGCGGGAGAAACGCCCCTATCTCGCCTTTTTCCGGGCCGGACCGACCACGGTGCACCGCCGGCTGATGCGCGAGGACCCCGGCCGCAACTGGGACTGCGCCGTCAACTGGTGGTCGGAGC
>JBIIDW010000125.1:0-6258 GCA_044238215.1 Steroidobacteraceae bacterium | reverse complement strand
GCGGTGGGTGAGCCGGCCGACACGGCAGTCATCCTCGCCATCGTGCTGCTGAACGCTGTCATCGGCTTCGTCCAGGAGTACCGGGCCGCGCAGGCGATGGAGGCGCTGCGCGCGATGGCTGCGCCCCTGGCCGTGGTCCTCCGGGACGGCGTCGCGCAGCGGGTTGCAACCGCCTCGCTGGTGCCCGGCGACATCGTGATCCTCGAGGCGGGGGCCGTGGTGCCCGCGGACCTGCGACTGCTGGAGGCCGTCGCCCTGCGTCTCGACGAGTCGGCGCTCACCGGCGAGTCCGCGCCGATCGACAAGTCGACGGACGCCCTCGACCAGGACGACCTGACGGTCGGCGAGCGCGGCAACGTCGCGCACAAGGGCACGCTGGTGGTGCACGGGCGCGGCGTCGGCGTCGCGTTCGCGACCGGCTCGCGCACGGAATTCGGCCGGATCGCCACGATGCTGGCGCAGGCCGAACCCGTGGACACCCCGCTGCAGCGGCGCCTGCACGCCTTCGGGCGCCGGCTCGCCGTGGTCGTGCTCGGGATCTGCGCCATCGTCTTCGTCACGGGACTGCTGCGCGGCGAGGCGACGCTGCCGATGCTGCTGACGGCGCTGAGCCTCGCGGTCGCCGCCATTCCGGAGGCCCTGCCCGCGGTGGTCAGCGTGGCGCTGGCGCTCGGCGCGCGGCGACTGATGCGCCACCACGCCCTGATCCGCAGGCTGCTCGCCGTCGAGGCGCTCGGCTCCGTGACGGTCATCTGCTCCGACAAGACAGGCACGCTCACCGCCAACCGGATGCGCGTCGAGCGCCACTGGTCGCCCGGCGAACCCGGACTGCTGCTCGTGGCAGCGGCGATCAGTCACGACGCGACGCAGGATGCCGGCGGGCAGGCGGTCGGCGACCCGACCGAAGTCGCACTGCTTGAATTCGCAGTGGCGCAGGGCATCGACCCCGGGACCGAGCGCGGCCGCAGGCCACGGATCGGCGAGCTGCCCTTCGACGCGGGCCGCCGCTGCATGACGACCGTGCACGCGGACGCCGGAGGTTCAGCGCTGTCGTTCACCAAGGGCGCTGCGGAAACGGTCATCGCCCTCTGCGGCAGCGAGCGCCGCGGTTCGCTTCGCGTACCCGTCGATCGCGAAGCGCTGCTGCGGGAGGCCGAGGCCATGGCCGGCGCGGGCCTGCGCGTGCTGGCCATCGCGGTGCGCAACTGGACCGTGCCGCCGACGGAAGTGCGCCCGGACGTCGTCGAGCGCGAACTGGAGTTCATCGGCCTGGTCGGCATGATCGATCCGCCGCGGCAAGGCGTGGCGGAGGCCGTGCAGTCCTGCCGGGAAGCCGGCATCCGGCCGGTCATGATCACCGGCGACCACCCGATGACGGCACGCGCCGTGGCGCTGCGACTCGGGATGGAAGTCCCGGATGCGGGCGTTCTGACGGGCGCCGCGCTGGCGTCGATGCCGGAGGCGGAGTTCACGCGCCGGGTCGCCGACGTGGCGGTCTACGCCCGCGTCGCGCCCGAGCAGAAGCTGCGGATCGTCGCGGCGCTGCAGGCGCGGGGCGAGGTCGTGGCCATGACCGGCGACGGCGTGAACGATGCCCCCGCGCTGCGCCGCGCGGACGTCGGCGTGGCGATGGGCCGCAGCGGTACCGACGTCGCGCGCGAGGCGGCCGGCGTCGTGCTGCTGGACGACGAGTTCCCGACCATCGTCCGGGCGATCCGCGAGGGTCGCCGCATCTACGACAACCTGCGGCGGTTCGTGCGCTACGTGCTGACCACCAACTCCGGCGAGATCTGGACGATCTTCCTGGCCCCGTTCCTCGGCATGCCCGTGCCGCTGCTGGCGATCCAGATCCTCTGGATCAACCTCGTGACCGACGGGCTGCCGGGGCTGGCCCTCGCCGCCGAGCCCGCCGAGCGCAACGTCATGCGGCGACCGCCCCGCCCGCCGGCGCAAAACCTGTTCGCCGACGGGCTCGGCGCACACGCCCTGCTCGTCGGCCTGACCATGGCCGCGATCGCACTCGGGCTGCAGGCGTGGTACCTCGACCGCGGGACCGGGCACTGGCAGACGATCGTGTTCACGGCGCTGTGCTTCATGCAGCTCGGCCACGTGCTCGCCGTACGCTCGGAACGCAGCTCGCTGTTCACGCTGGGTCTCGGTACGAACCGGCCGCTGCTCGCCGCGGTGCTTGCGACGGTGGCGATGCAGCTGGCGGTGGTCTACCTGCCGGCAGGCAACGCCTGGTTCAGGACGCAGCCGCTCACGGGGGGCGAGCTCGCCAGCTGCGTGCTCGCCGCACTCGCGATCCTCGCGGTGGTCGAAGCCGAGAAGGCCGTACGCCGGCGGCTGGACGAGCCGGCCGGACCCGCTCAGGGCGCCGGTTTGCGCTCCCGCATGTAGCGGATCATGCTCGGCTCGCTGCGGCGCTTCGCAGTCGGCGCCTCGAGGAAATCGGGCGCGCGCTCGCGGGCGATCGCGAGGATTTCCCCGGGAACGTCGCCGAGGGTCGCTGCGCTGCCCGTCTGGCAGCTGTAGAGGCAATGTCCCGGCCTAGCGCCCATCAGCATCCAGGGCTGCCAGGGCCGCACGTGCACCCAGTGGCCCCAGTAGTCGACGCTGGGGCGTGCCGGGTCGGAGAGTTCGGACCAGCGCGCGTTGTAGGTCATCATGTCGGAGACCTGGATGCGCGGGCCGCTGCTTTCGCGCTTCCAGACGGCCGGGTCCAGCGGGTTGGCGGCCCAGAAATGCGTGCGCTGCTCCAGGAACACGCGGTCGCCCGCGCGGCGCCACGGCAGCACGAACGGACGCTCCGGCGGCTCGGTGCCCTCGGCGCGCTCGTAGAACCGCTCGTCGCGCACCACCGGCCTGATCCAGCGGTTGACCGCCGGATTGGCGATGTGGAACGGCTCGACGTCCTCGCCCAGGAAGGGGTTGCGCCAACGGTCGAGCACGCGCCCCGTCTCGAGGTCCGTGAAGAAGCCGCACTCCTTCTGCAGCAGCAGGTAGCCGGCTTCGTCGGGCTCGGTGACGAGCCGCTGGCTGCTCATGCCGACCACGCCGACGAGTTCGCGCACGGCCTCGCCCGGCACGACGCTCATCAGCACGCCGCTGTACCAGCCGTGCTTGACGCCGCCCGGCGCCAGGGTGGCACTGAGCTTCGCCATCGCGAGCACGTTGCCCTCGGGCGTCGCAAGATCGAGCGCTGCGCCCGACGCGGGCGCTGACGCGGAAGCCGGGGACACGGCGACGGCGGACGCCAGCGCCGGCCGCGCCAGCAGGGCCGCGAGGCCCATCCCGTGCAGCAGCGCGCGACGCGTGGCGAGCGCCGGCCGCAGTGGCGCGCTCAACGATCGAACCTCGCCGCCGGACGGTCCAGCGCAGCGACCGGATCCGCGGCGATCTCCGGCGCCAGCTGCGCGAGCCGGGCACGCCACTCTCCCGGCAGGTCGTCATAGCGGCGCAGCTTGCGCCCTGCGAGCCGCGAGGTCAGCGAACCCGGCCGGTCGCCCATGTTCATCCAGCGCTGCCAGCCGGTGACCTCGGCAAAGAACACCGTCGCCTCGCCCACCGTGACCGCGGGGTCGACGAGATTCGCGAGGCTGCCGTGGTAGGTCGCGATGTCGTTGACCTCGAACGGCGTGGCGCGCCCCGGCGTGAACACGCGCGCGACCGACTCGTCACGCACGAAGACGTCGTCGCCGACGATCACCGGCGGATGAATGGTCGCGCGCGACTCCAGCGGCGCGCCACCGATCTCGGTGGGCAGCACGCGCGAGTTGTCGGCGCGGTAGCGGGTCGTGGTGGGCCCGAGCGGCCGGAACCGGATGGGCAGCGTCTCGCCGGTGTAGGGGTTGCGCCACTGCTCGAGCGGCGCACCGGTATCGACGTCGAACGCGAAGACCATCTCGAGCTGCGTGACCTCGAAGCCGCCGTCGTCGAGCTGGCGCACGCGCTGTACCGTGCCCACGAGGTTGGTGAACAGCGGCGTGAGCGTGGAGCCGACCTGGCCGATCTTCGGGCCCTTGAGCCACCAGAACAGCAGGCCGTCGTCGGTCCGGAAGTGCAGCTTTCGGTACAGTCGAACCGGGTCGGGCGGCGCCGCGGCGGGCCGCGGGGTTGCCGCCGGCCCTGCGGAAAGCGCCGGCAACGATACCGATGCCGCGACCGTGCCCAGCGTGGCGCCCAGCCACCTGCGACGATCCACGTCAGCCCCTCAGGAATCCGGGGTGATCGCCGGCGATGCGCTCGCGCAGCCAGACGGGCACCGCGGCCAGGTCGCGCTCGCGCCGCTTGTTGCTGGCGAGGCGCATGCTCTGCACGCCGGGGATGCCGTCCATGCCGAGCCAGCCGGAAAATGTGTTCATGGTCGTATAGGTGAAGTTGCAGTCGATCCATTGATCGTCGGCACGATCGAGCTCGGCCCGCCGGCAGGTGAAGGTGGCGAGCGAGGCGAAGACACGTGGCCCGCGGCCGGGCTTGCCGTCACGCGCCGGCGTGGCGGGGACCCGGACGTAGAGGTCCTCGGTCATCGCGAGCGTGTCACCGACCTGGGCGAGCGTCGTGATTTCCCCCCTGAACTCGCCGCCAGGCGGTGGCGGCTGCGGCGGCAGGATGCCCTCGGGCGTGAACCGCAGCTTCTGCGGTGACCGGTAGTGGACCGCGCGGATGCGTGCGCCGGTGAAGGGATTGACGAACTCCTCGAGCGGCCGCCCGTCGTCGAGGCCGCAGTAGTAGCCGATTTCCTCGAGTTCCCAGTCGAAGCTGCCGTCGGGACGCGCCGTGGCCCAGGTGTAGCTCATGCCCTCGATGCGCGTGACCGGCCGCGCCACCTCGCCCTCGGGCTTGACCAGCAGCACGCCGGAGTAGATCCACATGACGGGCGCGAGACCGGGAGCCAGCCGCATGCGCAGGTAGCGCAGCAGACCGTCGCGCCCCGGCCCCGGCTCGGTGCGTCGCGGAATGGGCGCCAGCACCGCGGGGGTCGCCGCCGACGCCGGGGCGCCCGCGGCCGCGGCCGCCACGCCCGGCACAACCCCGCCGAGCGTCGCGACGACACCCAACCCGAGCGCCTCGCGGCGCGACAGCGATTCCGCCATTCGGACCCCTCCCCACCAGGCGGTATCGCCCGCCGGTTCGTCGCTGCCGATGGTGCCAAATCCCGCGCGGCGGGCATACTTGATTCTGGTCCAGCAACCGAGACTACGCCGATGGCCCAGACGCCCGCCGACCCCAAGCTTCCGATCCTGCAGCGCGACCACCGCAGCGTCATGGGCAAGGTGCTCTACACCAGCCGCAAGCCCGAGCGCATGGGCCAGGAGCGCGGGCGGGAGTTCTTCCGCATCGACGTGCACGCCGACGGCACGCGCACCTGCACGGCGCACTGCGAGATCGACGACCGGCCCTCGGTGATGCGCGACATCACCTACTCCCTCGACAAGGACTGGAATCCGACCGACTGCTTCGTGCGGCTCTCCGTGGGCAGCCGGTTCATGGGCTCGGGCTGGTTCCGCTTCCACCCGCAGTTCGCCGAGTGCGAGACCTGGACGTCGCTCGAGGGCCGCGTGTCCCAGCGCATGGACCTCGCACGGCCGCTCGCGACGTTCCAGAACCACGCCATCGCCTGCGATGCCTGGCACCTGCGGCTCATCGACCAGGGCCGCCCGGGTGAGGTGCAGCGCATCCAGCAGATGCTGCTGTCGTCGCCGGACCACCGGGGCGCCACCGGGCCGATGCTGTTCTCGATCGGCCTCAACATCGTGTTCGTCGGCCCGGAGAAGATCACCGTGGGCGCGGGCACGTTCGACGCGCTGCACTTCCAGTTCGTGACCAATCCGGAGCTGCCCCAGGAGCACCCACCCTACGACGTCTGGTGCACTGCCGACGGCGAGTTCCTGTTCCTGCGCGGCCAGGTCGCGGGCTACATGCAGACCCACTACGAACTCGTGGAGCTCGCGCGCGGGCCGTTCTGGGGCGGCTGAGCGTCGAGGGTCAGCGACCCGTCAGGCCTTGATGCCGTCCTCGACGAGCTCGGGGGCGTCGATGGAGTCGATCGGCGCGGGTCGCGCGCAGGCGTAGCCCTGGGCGAAATCCACGCCCAGCAGCCGGCACTGCTCGAGCTGCCCCTCTTCCCCGACGTGCTTGGCCGCGGTGTGGAAGCCCACCACCCGGCCCATCTGCGCGCAGGCCGCCACGAGTCCGTGCTCGATCACGCTGGCGCCCGGGGCCACGAGCGCCGGGTGCAGCTTGACCATGCGCAGT
>JBIIDW010000124.1:0-6270 GCA_044238215.1 Steroidobacteraceae bacterium | reverse complement strand
ATGCCGAGCGGCATGAAGATGCGCTGTCGGCAGTACTCGGCAAACGGCACACCCGAAACCCGCTCGACGAGATGGCCGAGCAGCCCATACGGCACGTTGGCGTAGGAAAACCGGCTTCCCGGCGCCCAGTCGTGGAAATTCCGCGCAGCGTCATAAAAGCGCCCGTCGGGCACGAGGTAGCCGCGCAGCCAGTCCTCCAGCGACATCTCCGGGTCGCGGCAGGCGTAGGCCTGCGCGTACGCGGGCCCGTCGGCGATCGCGGACTGGTGGTTGAGCAGCTGCCGAACGGTGACCGGCGTTCCGCGATGGACGGGGTGGAACACCTCGAAGCCGAGATGCCGGTTCACCTCGTCGTCGAGTCCGAGCCGCCCCGCGTCGTAGAGCTGCATCACGGCGGTCGCCGCGAAGGTCTTGGACACCGAGCCGATGTTCTGGATCGTGTCGGGCGTCATCGGCCGGCGCCGCGCGATATCGGCCCAGCCATAGCCTTTCGACCACATCAGCGTCGGGCCGCGCAGCACGGCCACGGCGAGCCCCGGAATGCGCTCGCTGGCCATGCGCGCGGCGAAGTAGGCATCCGCGGCGTCTGCGGCCCTGCTGCCCGGCGCAGCAGCAAAGCCGCTGCCCGTACCGGCGAGCGCAGCACCCGCCCCAGCGAGGCCAAGCAGCAGTTCGCGACGACCGATACCCGGTTCGCCCCTGCGGGTTCCGGCGGGGCCGTGGGCTGGCTGTGGGTCGGACATCTGATACCTCCCGGAGCTCAGGCGGACGATCGTCGGACAAGGTAGAGCAGACCCCCGCAGCCGATCCAGCCGAGGAAAATGCTCCACTCCAACGGGCTGAGCGCCGACGGCGATCCGGGCAGATAGAGAGCGCCGAGGCCCAGGCAACAGGCGACCCCGAGCCAGCCGATCACCAAGCCGCGACGCAGCCTGAACGGGCGCGGCATCCCGGGTTCGAGGTGCCGCAGGCGAACGTAAGACACGGCCACGAGCAGATAGGCCACGACCGCGCCGAAGCTGCCGGCGTTCACCAGCCACACCAGCGCCTTGTGGCCGAGCAGCGGCGCGGCACAGCCCAGCAGTCCGATCAGGGCGATCGCCACATGGGGCGTGCGGTAACGCGGGTGCAGCCGCCCGAGGAAGCCAGGCAGCATGTCGCTCTGCGCCATCGCGAAAATGGCGCGGCTGCCACCCACGATGAAGGCGTTCCAGCTGGTCACGATGCCGGCGATTCCGCCGATCACGATGATCATGGCGCCGGTGCTGCCGAGCGCACTCGCTGCGGCGTCCGCGGTGACGGCCCGCGAGCCTGCCAGCAGCGCGTCGTCGGCGAGCAGCGCGACGGCCGCGATGACCAGGCAGTACCAGAGGATCGCCGCGCACACCGACACGATGGTCAGCGTGCCGAGTTCGCGCGCCGGCAGGTCCACTTCCTCGGCGATCTGCGGGATCACGTCGAAGCCGACGAAGAAGAACGGCACCATCGTCATGACGCCGAGCACGCCGACGACCCCGGCGGCAAACAACGGCTCGACACGCTCGACCGAACCGTCGATGCCGGCTCCGGCGACGAGCGCGAGGCCGCTGGCGACGATCATCAGCGTGACCACGACCTGCACCACGGCCGACACCTTGACGCCGACGATGTTCACCGCGGTCAGCAGGAGGCTGGTCACGATCCCGACCAGCGCCCAGGCTAAATGCACGTCGTAGCCCGCCACGGTCCACAGGAAGCCGTGCTCGAGGTCGAACCCGAGATACTCGAGTGCGACGGCCAGCGCCACGGCCTCGAAACAGCAGACCGAGACGTAGACGAAGACGATCGCCCAGGTGCAGGCGAAGGAGCCGCCGCGCCCGAGCGCGCGCAGGCTCCACGCGTGCTCACCGCCCACCTGCGGCATCGCGGCGGCCAGTTCCGCGTACAGCAGGGCGACGACCAGCATCACACCGCCGGCCACCACGAAGGCCAGCACGGCACCCAGGCTGCCCGCGCGCCCGATCCACTCCCCGGTGAGGAGGACCCAGCCCCAGCCGATCATCGCGCCGAAGGCCAGCGCGAGCACGTCCCGCCGCGTCAGGACACGGGACAGACCGGCGCTGGACACGGCGCCCAACGTCAACCTTCAGGACGCCGCCGCGTGGTCCACGCAGCGGCGTCCGCAACGATCAGCGGGTTACCGGCCATCGGTCGCCGTGAAGTTCCAGGTGAACTGCAGCGCCAGGGACCGGGGCGGCTCGAGGAAGAAGAAGTCGGAGCCGGCGCCGGCGTCGTTGGCGAAGTTGGAGGTCAGCTTGTCCGTCAGGTTGCGACCGATGAGAGCGAGGCGCCATCGGTCGTCGCGGTTGGAGATCGCGACCGTCGCATCGACTTTGGTGTAGGCAGCCTGATAGTGGACCGGATCGTTGTCGAGCTGCATGGAGTACCGGTCGGAGTAGTAGACGCGACCCAGCAGCTGCAGGCGCAGTCGGGCGCTGATCGGCACGTCGTAGCGGGCATCCACCGCGCCCTTCCACTGCGGCGAGTACTGCAGCGGCTGGCCCTTGAGGTTCTGGCTGGGCGGCTGCCCGGGAGCGGTCGTGCAGCCCTGGGCAACGGTCTGGCCCTCCCAGCACGGCGCGTTGACGAAGGACTCGTAGGTGGCGTCGAGATAGGCGGCGGCGAACGACAGCGAGAACCGGTCGGTGATGCGCCAGAGCGCGTCCAGTTCGAAGCCGGTCGAGTCCGCACGTGCGGCGTTGGAGGTCCGGAACGCCTGCAGTCCCGTTGCTGCATCGGTCGTCAGCGAGGTCACCTGCAGATCCTTGAACCGGTTGCGGAAGACGGCACCGTTCAGGCGCAGGCGGTACTCCGGGAAGGCCAGCTTCGCGCCGAGTTCGACGGCGTCGACCTGCTCGTCGGCGAAGCGGATGTTGTTGAGGATCGTGGACTGGGGCTCGGCGATGAAATAGTCGAAGCCCCCTCCCTTGAAGCCCGAGGCAAACGCCGCGTAGGTCATGACGTCATTGCTCGGCCGCCACCGCAGCGCCAGGTTTGCGTTGGTCTGCTCCTCCGCGATCCGGTCGGACACATTGTGGACGTTGGTGGCGGGCGGCGGGCCCGCCAGCGGCGGTGCGATGACCGGCGATTCGCGGTAGAGCGGCGTCTGGAACTGCCGCTTGACGATCTCCTTGTCTTCCAGCGTGTGGCGCACGCCGACGGTCAGGTCCCACTGCTCGGCGAGACGCCACGTCAGCTCGCCGAACGCGGCCACCGTCTCCGTCTCCTGGTCGGCCAGCCGGTTGCTGCGCACCCGGGCCGGCGGAGGAGTGACCGAGAGCGGGGCCGGACCCTGGGCGTTCAGGTCGAGGTCCCAGTCGAGGTCCTGCTCCGGCACGTTGAGGTAGTAGAGACCCACGATGTACCCGAGGGCGGAGCTCGCCGGGGAGACGAGCCGGAATTCCTGCGAGTACTGCCGGTAGCTTTCGCGGAAGTTCGAGATGTTGCCCTGGGTTCCGCCCGTGGTCGCGCCGGTGAAATCGTTGCTGTTGAAGCGGGCCAGTCCGCTCATCGACGTGAACGTGCCGAGGGCAGTCTGCCAGTCGACCGTGATCCCGCCAAAATGCGAGGTCGTATCGCTGGTCCAGGGCAGTTCCTCGGTGCCGCGGACGATCTTGCCGCTGGTCCGGTAGTTGAGCACGCAGTCCTCGCCGAACTGCGCATACAACGCGAGCAGCTGCGGCGAACAGTTCGCCACCTCGTAGGCACGACCGAGGCGCTCCTGTTCGCTGTACTGGTAGACCGCGGAAACCGTCACGTCGTCGCTGACCTGCCACTCCACGCTGCCACGGACCGACGGCGACTTCAGTTGCATGACGCTGTCTTTCAGGTCGGTGCTGTACATGTAGCCGTCCTTGTCCTCGTAGCGCACCGCAAGGCGCCCGCGAACGGAGTCCGACAGCGGCCCGGAGATGGCGCCCTGGACGGACACACCCTCATCGCCCTCGAACTCCCAGACCGGCGAGATGTAGCCCCTCAGTTCCGCCGTCGGCCGCGCCCAGGTGGTGTTGATCGCGCCAGCGGTGGTGTTCTTGCCGATGATCGCGCCCTGCGGACCTTTCAGGATCTCGATCTGGTCCACGTCCATGAAGGCCGCGCGCCCGAATCGGGCGCGACCCAGGTAGAAACCGTTGAAGACCTGACCCACCGTGTTCTCGAAGCCGAAGTTCACGCCTGACCCGAGGCCGCGGATGAACACCTGATCGTTCCCGGAGATCGACTCCGCGTACTGGAACGTCGGGACGATGGCCGAAAGACTCTCGAGGTTGCGGATGTTGTCGGCGAGCAGATCCTCACCCGAGACGACCGAGACGGAGACCGGTACGTCCTGGAGGCGCTCCTCGCGCTTGCGCGCCGTGACCACTACTTCATCGATGTCAGCGGCGGGTGCCGCCACGACGTCTGCGGGCAACAGCGCACCCAGGGAAACGGCAGACATGACCGCGATGCCAATCTGTTTCGTCACAGCTACAGCCTCCGTTGGGGACACATGGAAGTACAGGACGGGTTCATGGGTCGAGGCGCATTTCGATGCCGCCCCGCCAGACCTTCAGCAGGTTCCGCGAATCCGAGATCCGTCGTGTCGGATCGCCCCGCACGAGTTGCATGTCGGCGCGCAGCCCTGCCGCGATCCGGCCGCGATCCGCGAGGCCGAAAGCAGTCGCGGCGTCTGCCGTGGCACTCCGCAGCGCCTCGATCTCGCTCAATCCGCATTGCACCAGCAGCGTCAGTGCCCGATGCATGCTGGCGCCGTGGACGATCCCGGGGCTCCCTGCGTCCGAGCCGGCGGCGATCAGCACGCCGGCATCACGCAGGCTCGTCACGGCACCGCACGACACGCCCATGGATACCGTGGTGAAGACGGGGTTCTTCGCCTCGAGGCGCGTTCGGGCCGCAGCCGAGAGGCGAGCGGCGATCCGGGCGTCGCGAAGCAGGTCGAACTGCCCGTCGCTCAGTCGATCGGGCGCCGTCAGCGTAGGCACCACGAAGGCGCCGCTTCGGGCGAGGCGCTCGGCGAGGGCCGGCCGTGCGCCTGCGTCGCGCCAGTGGTGCGCGAAGCCGTCGACCCCCGCCGCGACCCCCAGCATGAAGTCGTCCTCGTTTTCAGCGTGCAGGTACACCGGGAGCCGTCTCGCGTGGCTCGCCGCGACCAGTGCGTTGACGATCCCGGCTTCGAGACGGGGAGTCTGGAAGCGGATGTGACGGATGCCGTTCAGGACGACCTTGATGTAGGTCGCGCCCTCGGCGGCGCGCTCGGCGACGAACTTTTCGGCATCGGCCGCCGCGGTGATCGGTGCGTCGAGGTTGTACTGCGCACCGTGTCCCTGCGGAGCCGTCGCGATCAGCGAGGGCGAGCGGAAATCGGCCATGTCGACCCGCATCGCGGCCGCTGCAGCGAGCTCGCGCAGGTGCTCGGGGCGGGTGCCCATGTCGAGCACCGTGGTCGTCCCGAACGAGAGCGCCTCCTGCAGCTCCGAGGCGGCGCGGGTATGGGTGTGGCCGTCGATGAAGCCCGGCAGCAGGGTTGCGCCGCCGCCATCGATGACCGGCAGGCTGCCGGGATCCAGTCGTCCGCCGATGGCGGAGATCAGACCCTCCCGAACCAGCACGGTCTGCTGCGGCAGCAGGCGTTTGCCGTCGAAGACCGCCACGTTCGTCAACGCGAAGCTGTCGCCGCGATCGCTGCCGGCAGCGGCGGGCGGCAAAGCCGCCAGCACCAGCACCAGCACCGGCAGGATCGCCCTGCACGCCGCAGTCGATGCCCTGGAACGCATGGGTTGGCCGCGGGGCACGGTGAATCCGCGCCCGGCATGGGCCACCCGCATCGCTCCGTTCCGGTCCATCTTGCGCGCTCCCGGGCCGATCCATGAAGACCCGACCCCCCTTACATGCAGAAGCATATGTTGTGCTTTGTATCGGGTCAATCTTGGCGACCCGGGCATCCCGAGCCAGCGGGTGCGCGAGGATCCGTCGCCGATCCGCCTTCGATGCATCGCCTCGCCCTGCGACCGACGGCCCGCCGGCCCGACAATACATGCGTTTGCAAGTGCCGGCTGGTGCGGCTACCGTTGGGGCGAGCGTGCCAGCCTTCCCGGGCCCGCCATCACGCGGAGTACCGATGCCGTATCGTCCGTTCGCCTTCGCGCTGTTCGTGAGCCTGCTGGCGACCGATGCCCGCGCGGCCGTGCCCTGCCGGTTTGCCGCCGAAGCCGCGGCCACGGCCGGATCCGT
>JBIIDW010000123.1:0-6279 GCA_044238215.1 Steroidobacteraceae bacterium | reverse complement strand
CCTGCAGACGCTGGACGAGGCCCAGCGCAAGCTCGCTCCGGGCGCCGTGCTGCGGCCGGCGGACTTCCGCCTCACGCCGGAGCAACTCGAGCAGATCAAGCGCGAGTACTCCGTGCCGGCGCTGCGTCCCGCGTTCAAGGCCTGGCGCATCGAGGGCGGTGCGGGTGGCTGGCTGATCCTCGACCAGGTCTATGGCCTGCACGACATCATCACCTACCTGCTGTCGGTCGGCGACGACGGCCGGGTGCGGGGCCTCGAGGTGCTGGTCTGCGCCGAGGGCTGGTGCGACCTGTATTCACCCGAGTGGCGGGCCCAGCTCACCGGCCGGACGCACGGCAAGTGGGCGCCGGGCGAGGCCGTGCCGATCCTCTCCGGCTCGACGCTGTCGACCACGCACGTCGCCGAGGGCGTCAAGAAGCTGCTGGCGATCCACGCACGGTTCCTGCCGAAGTCGCCCTAGCCGGCCGGCGCTGCGGCCCGGCGCCACGCCGCCGCGATTGACAGAGGTATTGCAAGTAATACATCTTGGGCGGTGCCCCGTCGGCTGTCACCGGAGTCGCCCGCCGTGCCCCATCCCAAGCCCAGCGATTACGTCCGCTCCCTCGGCTGGTTCATCCGCTTCGCGCCGCCCGAGCGTCGCGACGCGCTGAATGCCTTCTACCTCGATGTGCTCGGCCTGCCATTCCTGCGCGGCGGCACCGGCCAGAAGGTCGACATGTACTGGGCGGGCGAGGCGCTCGTCACCGAGGTCATCTGGGAGTTTCGCGGCGCGTCGTACGACCCGCTCGACTCGCACCCGGACACGGCGCAGACCATGCCCTTCTACCGGGTGAGCGGACTGGACGCGCTCGTCGCGCGCCTCGAGTCCCGGGGCGCGCGGGTGCTGCGCCTGCCGGATGCCGACGGCTATCGCCAGGCTGCGGTGCTCGAGCCCGACGTCGGCGTCGTCGGCCTGCGCGAACTGCAGGGCGCGCCCGTGCGCGCGCAGGACGTCGAGGCTGCGCGCCGCCGCGCGCGTGGCGAAGCCTTCAACCCCGGCTGCGCCACCATGCCCGAGGGCTGGCAGGAACTCGGCTGGGTCCGCCACCGCGTACACGACCTGCCGGCGATGCAGCGCTTCTACGCGACGGTGCTCGACGTGCCCGTCATCGACGCGACCTCCGCACGTGCCTGGCTCGACCTCGGCGACAACTCGATCCTCGAACTCGTGCCCGGCGGGCGCGTGGTCCCGTTGCCCGCGAACCGCTCCGAACTGACGGCGGTGTTCATCCTGCGCGTGCAGCAGCGCGAGGCGCTGAAGGAGCGGGCGCGCGCGGCCGGCGGCGCCGTGGTTCACGAACTGATCCAGTGGGACCGCGGCGAGCTCAGCTACCTCGCCGATCCGGAAGGCCACCTGATCGGCATCGAGGAGCGCTACCACCCGTCGCGCTACGCGCCCAGGCACGTGTGCTTCCCCGAGGACGTCGAGGCCCGTCGGCGGCGTGCCGAGGCGGTGCACGCGGCGAAGGAATAAAAAAACCCCGCCAGGGGCGGGGTTTGCAGTCGAGTCGTTCAGTCCCGGTCGATCGTCAGGCGCAGTGACGCATTGCCACGCGGGCGGCTAGTTCGACGGTTGGGGCGTCGGAGCCAAAGCTCCGGCTAAACGCTAAGCCCGCGTGTGCTCACGCGATCTCGCCCCTGGAAGCCGCAACAAATTTGCGGCCGCCTTGCCCGTGCCCGCGCCGATTGCCAGAGTTTCTCGGTTGTATGCTTCCCGCATCAGTTGGCGCCAGGCGCCGCCCGGGCGGGAAACCAAAAACGCAGCTCTTCCGGAAATCCGCGTGCGATCAGGGAGTTGAAAGTACCCTTCCCTGACCCTTACGAGAATTCTACCGAATTCTGCTGCGGCCGTGATGTCTCCGGAACGCGACAGGCGTCGCGGTTTTCCACGATGCCAGGCCGCGGTCAGCCGTAGGACACCCGTCCCTCGTCGTCCGGATCGCCGGCTTCGCGCGGTCGCGCCGACGGCAACGGCGCCAGCGGCAGGTCGAGCAGGTGTGACTGCATGGCGCCCGGCAGCGTCGGCAGCAGGCGCAGCCACTCCCCCGCCGGTACGGGGCGCGACAGCAGGAAGCCCTGAACCGTGACGCCCGGCTCCTCGGCGAGCAGCGCGAGCTGCGTCGAACGCTCGACGCCTTCCGCGGTGACGGCGAGTCCGAGGCCGCGGCACAGCCCGATGATCGAGCGGGCAATGGAGCGCGAGCGGTCGCGCGAATCGATGGCGGCGACGAGGCTGCGGTCGAGCTTGACGCGCGTGAGCGGCAACTGCTCCAGCGACGCGAGCGACGAGTACCCCGTGCCGAAGTCGTCCAGCGCGATCGAGACGCCCAGGGTCCTCAGCGCCCGCAGCGACTCGATGGTCTGCGGGCCCGTCTGCAGCACCGATTCGGTCAGTTCGATCTCCAGCGCCTGCGGCGGCACCGAATGTTCGGCGAGCAGTCCCGCGACGCCGTCGGCGAAGCGGCCGTCCAGCAGCTGCCGTGCGGAGACGTTCACCGCGATGCGTGCATCGGGCCACGGTCCGCTGCGCCACGCGGCGAGCGTGCGTATCGCTTCGCCCATCACCCAATCGCCGATGTCGAGTATCAGTCGCGACTGCTCCGCGACTGCGAGGAACTCGCCCGGTGCGACCAGTCGGCCGTCCGGGCGCTGCCAGCGCAGCAGCGCCTCCACGGTGACCGTCTCCAGCGTGCCGAGATCCACCTCGGGCTGGAACGCGAGGCGCAGTTCGCCACGCGCGATCGCCGCATGCAGGCCCTGCTCGATCTCGAACTTGCGCGCCGCCTCGGCCTGCATGTCCTGGTCGAAGATCGCGAACTGGTTGCGACCCCGCTCCTTGGAGCGGAACAGCGCCGTGTCCGCCGCGCGCAGCAGGCCCTCGGCGTCAGCAGCGTGCTCCGGGAACTTGCTGACGCCGAGGCTGACGGTGACCCGCAGGTCCTCGTCGCGCAGCCTCAGCGGCAGCTCGAATGCGCCGATCAGGCGTGCCGCATGCGCGCCGATCTCCTCGAGCGTCATCGGCCCTTCGAGGACCACGGTGAATTCATCGCCGCCCAGCCGCGCGCAGAAGCCTTCCTGGCCGACCACGCCGCGCAGCCGCGTGCCGATCTGGCGCAGCACTTCGTCGCCGAACTCGTGGTTCAGGCTGTCGTTGATGGTCTTGAAGTTGTCGACGTCGAGGAACATCACCGCGACGCTCCCGCCGGCCGTCGCCGCGCGACCGATGGCTGCGCTCAGGTGGCTGAACAGCCGCCGGCGATTCGGCAGCTGCGTCAGCGGGTCGTTCTCCGCGAGGTGCTGGAGGTCCCTCGTGCGCTCGGCGACCTCGAGCTCGAGGCGTTGCTGCTGGCGCTCGAGCGCGGCGCGCGCGCTCGCCAGTTCGCGCGCCATCTCGTTGAAGGCCACGCCGAGCTCGTCGAGCTCACGGGCTCCGCCGCGCGGCACGCTGACGTCGGTGTCGCCGCGCGCGAGCCGTCGGGTCGCCGCGGTCAGGCGGCGCACCGGACTGGTGACGCCGAGCACCGTACCGATCGTGGCAACCAGCATCAGGCCCAGTACCACGAGGCTGACCCACAGCATGGACAGCGAGGTCGCCGATTCCGTGGTGATGCGCTCGGTGATCGTCCGGACCGCGGGCGCCGGCATCGGCAGCGCCAGCAGCGCCGCCGCCTCTTCCGCGGTCATCGCCTCGGGCGCCGGCGCAGTCGCGGCCGGTGCCTGGGCCGCGAGCGGGGCGCCGGCTTCCGGCGCGCCGGCGGTCGCCGCCAGGCGCCTTTCTCTGGCGATGCGCTTCGCGAGGCCGCGGATGGTCGCCTGGATGGACCGCGATTGCTCGATGAAGGCCTCGACCGCGCGCGCCTGTTCGTCGTCGAGCCGCGCCACGGTCTGCCGTGCGGCGGTGACGTCCGCGAGACGGCCCCGCAGCTGCAGCGTCCACGTGCCGCCCTGGGCGCGCGACAGGCTCGCGTCGGCCGCGCCGAGCGCGTCCTCGAACGCGCGTTCCGCAGCGGTGGTCGTCTGCATGGACGCGTCGGTGAATCGCGGGGCGCCGGCGAGCACGGCATGGCGATCGCGCAGCTCCGCAAACGACTGGTTCAGGGCGATGACCGGTTCGCGCGCGTAGATGCGGCCGAAGATCTTCACGCTTTCGTCCAGTGGCCTGCCCACGTCGGCGGCCAGCGCGTCGATCCGCGCCTGGTAGGTGCCGAGCAGGTCGCGTCGTCGGTCGGCCGCCCGGAACAGTTCCAGGCCCGCGGACTCGTGCCGGCGCAGCACTTCGCGCAGTTCGTCGAGCGTCGTGCGCCGCGCGCCGGCGCGCGATGCCTCGAGCGCGAACCGCTCGGTCGCGCTCGCCAGCTCCAGTCCCCGCGAGGCGTCGGCCAGCGCCGCCGCGGCGGTGCCTCCCGTCTCGATGCCTGCGAGCACGCGCTGGTTGAACATCTGCAGGGTGACGAGCAGCGCGTCGGGCGTAGGGGCCGCTGCGAGCTTGCGGCGCGCCGCCGCTGCGCGCGAGGTCTCGCTGGCGGTTGCCGCGGGGCCGGTGGCCGGCCGGCCGGCCGTCGCTTGCGGCACCGTGGTGGTCGCCGCGATCGTCGCCGCGACGTCCGCCTCCGGCGCGGGCGCTGCAGGCGCGAGCGTCTCGACACGGGTGCGGATGGCGGTCCCGTCGCGCTGCAGCAGAAGGTTGGCCGCGACGGCCAGCACCGCGACCGAGACGAATCCCAGGATCAGCTGGCTGCGCACGCCGAGCCGCATGCGCCAGCGGCCCTGCTTCGAGGGCGGGCGCGGTGCGACGCCGGCGGGCCGGCGGTCTGAGGCTCTCTGAGCGGGCCTTTGCGGAGGGGGCATTCCCGGTTCCGGTGGCGTGATTGTCCGTTGACGTTGTTTGACATTGTTCAGTGCTGGCGCGCGTGTTGCCTGGCCGTCGGGCGGAACTGTGCAGCGCGTCTCGCGCGTTGGGGGTCCGGCATGCGCTGCGTCACACTGCGTGGGCGCGCCGCCCCTGTTCGCTGCCCTCGACGGATATGTTCAGCATCCCGCCACCGACGCGAATCGATGATTCATCCCATCACGGCGCCTTTTCCCGGCGTCGAGCCAGCCCCGTCCGCATTGCCCGCGCTGGGCGCGCGCCTGCTCGCGGCCACCCAGGCCCTGCGCGCGCGCGCGGTGTCGTGGCACGACGCGCGCGGCCGCGTGCTGTGGGCGAGCGCACCGGCGTTCGGGGTGGAACACCGCGAGGCGCTGCGCGCCGCGCTCGAGGCGTTCACGGGCGCCGCGCCGCGCTCGCGGATCGATCGTCCGCTGCCGGATCACGCCGCCGCGGTGATGCAGCGTGTGGCGGATCGCGACGGACGCCTGCTGGGTTTCACGATGCTGCAGGTCGATGGCCGCGTGCTGGCCGCGAAAGGTCCCCGCTCGGACCTGCCGGTGCCGGCGATGCGCCTGCTGGAAGAGTTCGCTCGCCTGATGTCGTCCGCCGACGCGCCGACGCGGGTGCCCGAGGCCGCTGCCCAGTCTGCCGTCCCGTGGCTCGCCCCGGCCGAGCAGGACCAGCCCGTCGAGGCGCCCGACGAGGCCGCGGTCGAGGCGCAGTACGTCGCGCTGCGCGAACTGGAGATCGCGCTGCACGTGCAGCCCCTGCAGGCCCTGCGCACCGGCACGCGCCTGCGGCGCTTCGAGGTGCTGCTGCGCGGTGCCGCGCCCGGGGACGACGCGCGGACGGCGCCGTTCGAGGTCCTCGATCGCGCGCAGCGTCACGGGCTCGGCTCGGTGCTCGACCGGCGCGTCGTCAGCCTGCTCGTGTTCTGGTTACGGCAGCGCCCGGACGTCGTCGAGGCGGTGCCCTCGACCTTCACGGTGAACCTCTCGGGGAACGCCTTCGAGGAGGATCACTTCCTCGGGTTTCTCGAGGCGTTGCTGGCGCGCGCTGCGCTGCCCGCCGGGATCCTCGGCGTGGAGGTGCCGGCCGCCCTGCTGGCGCGGCGCGCCGCCCGCGCTGCCCACGTCGCCGCCGCTCTGGAGTCCATGGGCTGTGGGCTGGTGATCGACGATCACCGCATGAGCGGTCCCGAGATCGCGCTGCTCGCGCTGCCGGGACTGCGCATGGTCAAGCTGCACCCGGCGCTCGTGGCCCCGGGCGCCAGCGTGATCGAGCACGGACTCGTGGCGGCCTGCGCGCAGATGGGCCGGGTGGTGGGCTTCCACACCGCGGCCAAGCACGTAGGGGAAGAGGGGCAGCTC
>JBIIDW010000122.1:0-6321 GCA_044238215.1 Steroidobacteraceae bacterium | reverse complement strand
CGTACGGCGTTGTAGTCGATCGCTGCCGGGTCGAAGCCGCGCGGGAAGTGCCGATCGTCGATGCGCAGCACGGGCGCCTTGATCCTGGCTAGCTCCACCGTCAGCCTCTCGTGCGCATGCTGTGCGTCCCGTCCGAGTGACGCCAGTGTCAGGGGCGTCTCCTCGAACGGATCGGCCGCGAGGTCGTAGAACCGCCCGTCGTGGTAGAGCTTCCAGCGCGCGTCGAACACGTATTTCACGGTATCGAGTGGCCACCACTCTCCGGCGTAGTCCATGAAGATCGCCTCGCGGCGAGGCGCCTTGCCCCCGACGAGCGAGGGAACCAAGTCGAAGCCGTCGGAGGCCGCCGCGGCGGCGCCGTCCCCGGCGGCAGCCGCGAGCGTCGCGTACAGGTCGGTCAGATCGACCATCTGTCCGCTTACCTGGGGCTTCGGAATGCGAGCTGGCCAGCGCAACAGCAGCGGCACGTGGGTGGCAGTCGCGAGCGTGGTGGACTTTCCACCAACGACCTGGGTGCCGCCGCGTCGACTCGCGATCTGCTGGTTCGTACCGTTGTCGGCCACGAAGACCACGATCGTGCGCTCGCGCAGCGCGAGGCGATCGATGCGATCCAGCAGCTCTCCGACCTGAGAGTCCATGTAGGCGATCATCGCGTCGAACTTCTGATCCTTCGACTGCGCGTCCGGCCGCGCCGGGGTAGCGACCCAGGGGTCATGCGGCAGGATCATCGAGTAATAGAGGAAAAACGGGCGGTCGCGGTGGCGCTCGAGGAACTGCAACGCCCAGTCATGCACGAGATCCGGGCCGAACTCGCCCGGGTAGGTGCGACGCTGCCCGTTCGTATCCAGCGTCGGTGCCCAGTACTGGCAGCCGTCCTCCAGGAAGTTGCGGCCACCGGCCCAGACCCGCGACTCGTCGAATCCGGCCTCGGACGGCATCGAACCGGGTACTCCGTCCAGCGGGTTACCCGAGAGCTGCCATTTGCCAGCCACGGCCGTACGGTAATTCGCCTTGCGGAGCACCTTTGCCAGCGACGGCTCGGCTGGCCCCAGATGGCCAAAGGCCTTGTAGTTGCGAAAGCTGTATCGCCCCGTCAGCAGCCGAACGCGCGATGGCGTGCAGAGTGGCGTCGCGTGTGCGTTCTCGAAGCGAACGCCCTCGCGGGCAAGCGCATCGATGCGCGGCGTCGGCCGTTCGCCTCCGTAGGCGCCGATCGTCTCGACGCCGGCGTCGTCGGCGAGGATCAAGACGACGTTTGGAGGCGCTGCCGCGGCGCGCTCGGCGGACTCAGACGGGTTGACGGTACCAAGCGACACGGACAGTGTCGCGGCGATCACGAAGCCGATGTCCCGGGCCGCCTGCGCGAATCGCGCGACGCTCCCGGCCAGGCGGCGACGACCTGCAGCGCACCAACGGAATCTGATCCCGCTCACCTGATGCTGCGAGCTGCCTTGCAGCTGCCAGCCGTCGAGGGCACCCCTGTGCCGTCGACGCGCGAGTCCGACAGTGTTCGACCCGAGGTGATCGTTCGGATCGATCCGTCGGGTTATCGCGGCCGTCGTCGCGTTTCCGCGCATTGGCAGCCGCCCGACCGAAATGTACTTCGGCATGCAGTAGGCCCGTTACCAGGTGGGGGCGCCCTTGGTGAGTTCCGACGGCTCGATCGGAACGGCCTCGATCTGTGACTGTCGGAGCGCTCTGAAGCGCACGATCTCATCCGGAGCATTCTTCTCGAGTGGGAAGCGTTCCCCCGGGTCGGCCGCGAGGTCGAAGATCAACGGCGGATCGCGTGCGATGCGGTGCGTGTCCTGGGCGTAGGCGTCCTCGGTGATGAAGTGCGCCTTTAGGCGCCCGTCGCGAACCGCATAAATCTCGCCGTTCCGGTAGTACCAGATGCGCTGGCGCGGGCTCGGCGCGCCGCGCGTGAGGGTTGCCCGCAGGGTATAGCCATCGAGCGGCTGGCCCTTGGGTAACGCGACGTCGGTCATATCGGCAACGGTCGGGAACAGGTCCAGTTGGGATCCGATCTCATGCACGATGCCGGGCACAACGTGACCGGGCCCCCAAAAGATGCCCGGCACGCGCATGCCCGCTTCCCACGTCGTGTTCTTGCCGCCGCGTAACAGACCCGGGGAACCGCCGTGGTCTCGCATCAGCTCGATCGGGCCGTTGTCGGAGGTGAACACCAGCAGCGTGTTCTTGTCGAGCCCGAACGTACGGAGCCCCTCGACGAGCCGCCCGACCGAGTCGTCGAGTTCCTCGATCACGTCGGCGTAGAGGCCGCCGCGACTACGTCCCCGGAAGCGTTCCGAGGCGAACAGCGGTACGTGGGGCATGGTGTACGCGACCATGAGGAAGAATGGGCGGTCGCGGTGGCGGCCGATGAAGTCGAGGGACTCGTCCGTGAGCCTTTGGGTCAATGTCTCCTGTCGTGCCGGGCGTTCGATCACCTCGCGATCTCGGTACAGCAGCACGTCCCATCGCTTCGAATCAGGCGGTTCGAAGAAGCGGTCGAGCGAGAACGTGCCGTCGCCGAGCGGGTCGTGGTCGTTGCTGCTCGGCATGCCGAAGAAGGACTGGAAGCCGTGTTCGAGCGGCGAGTGCTGCACGCCGTAGCCGAGATGCCATTTGCCGACCAGCGCGGTGGCGTAACCGCGTTCGCGCAGCAGTTCCGGGAGCGTCGTCTCGCCACGAGGCAAGCCGCCGGTGGACGCGCTGAGGAATACGTTCGGCTTACCGCGCGGGCCTTCCAGACCAAGACGCGCAGGCAAGCGACCCGTGAGCAGGCTGCCGCGTGAGGGGGTGCACACCGCTGCGGCAGCATAAAAGTCTGTCCAGCGCTGGCCCTCGCGAGCGAGGCGATCCAGGTTCGGCGTGCGATGCACCGGGTGGCCGTAGACTCCCAGGTCACCGTAGCCCATGTCGTCCGCCACGATGATGATGACGTTCGGCGAGCGTCGCGCCGGCTCGGCGAAGGCGAGCGACGCGGCGAGCGCGAGGGCAAGAAGGAACAGTGCTTCAGTCCAACGCTGGGGCATCGTGATGAATTCGCACCGTGACGACACCGTGTATACCACAGGCATGCGAGACCTGCCAGCGTGCCGGCAATTGCGAGTCTTTCGGCGGTCTGACCAAGAGACAAGCCAACGCATTGTTCTTGCGCGGGGCGCACTGGTGAACGTCGCGCGCCCAGGTGTGCGCAGGCGGTTGGTGCTCGCAGGTTGATAGACGATGTCGCGCGATAGCGCAGCGGCCCGCAGTCGGCTTTGCGCTGACGATCGTGAATCGCGATTTTTCGACCGACCCTGGCGCCGCAGACGCTTCGAAACGCGCGGAGGTCGCTGGACGCGAAAGGCGCCGCGCTCGCGCCTATAATCCGGCGCCCATCCGCCGCCGGACACGGCCGACCTGCAGGCCCTGGTCCAGAGCATCGCCGAACGCCTCGGCCGGATGCTGGCGAGGCGCGGGCTGATCGAGTGCGATGCCGAGAGCGCGTGGCTGAGCGGTGATCCCGCAGAGGCTGGAGCACTGGATGACCTGATCGGCCATTCGATCACCTACCGCATTGCCGTCGGCCCGCGAGCGGGCCAGCCCGGTGAACGCGCCAAGCTCGAACGCCTGTGCCGCTACGTGAGCCGCCCGCCGGTAGCGACGGAACGCCTCGCGCTGACGCCCTCCGGCCAGATGCGCTACCAGCTGAAGACCCCATACCGCGACGGCACGACCCACATCGTGCTCGAGCCGCTGGACCTGATGGCGCGGTTGGCGGCGCTGGTGCCGCCGCCGCGGATGCACCTGACGCGCTATCACGGGGTGTTCGCGCCGCACAGCCGTCTGCGCGCGGCGATCACGCCGGCGGGCCGCGGGGCGGGAGCGAAGGGCGCGAAGCCGGATGCCGAGGCGCCCGCGGTGCCGAAGCACGTCGCGATGAGCTGGGCACAGCGTTTGAAGCGGGTGTTCGCGCGCATGCTGGCGCATCGGGAACGATCCATGGACATGGCCGAGCCCGAGCACTTGCCGATGGCGGCGCGTGCGCCGCCGCGGCAGCGTCTGCTGCTGTGACTCTGACGCGAGGGGGCGTCGGTCTCGGATCCAGAGGTAACCCTGCGCCACCGAAGCGGCAGCGGGGCGGGCCCGATCGCGCCCGGTGAAGGGCAGGCCGGGAAGGAGGGGGGTATCGGGAGTGCTGCCGGCCGGATCAACCCGGATCGCGGGCTGATTGGCCCGCGTCGGAGGCGGGCATCGATACCCGTCGAGCCGTTGCGCAGTGGACGAGCGCGGTTCGGCGTCGTCGGTAGGGCCTTTGAAAGTACTATCCGCGGATGTCGATTCCGGCCGCCGTGTATAGCATCCTCATGTTCCTGACGGCGGGGGCGCTGACGCTCTGGCTGAACCGCCAGCGGGATCGAGCCCGCGCCGTCGGGTGAGGATCCCGGACCACCTGGTCGCCACTCCCGGAGCAGTCCATGCGTACGACGTTTCCTGACCTCGCGCGGGCGTTGGCGCTGTTCGGAATCGCCGTCGTCAACGTCATGGTCTTCGCGTGGCCGCCCTCGACCGGCTACTACCCCGATGCCCTGGACACCGACCTCGACCGGCTTGCGTACTTCCTCGTCTGTGCGCTGTTCCTGTTCAAGTCCTACACCCTGTTTTCCTTCATGTTCGGCGCCGGCTTCGCTTTCCAGATGGACGCGGCCCAGCGGGCGCAGGCGGGATTCGCAGCGCGCTACCTGAGGCGGATGCTCGGGTTGCTGGTGCTGGGCGTGATCAACCTGTCGTTCCTGTTCTGGGGCGACATCCTCGTCCTCTACTCCGTGCTCGGCACGCTGCTGTTCCTGTTCCGGAACGCATCCGTGCAGCGGCTGATCCGGTGGGGTCGGATCGTGTACCTGCTGCAGGTCGGCGTCGTGCTGCTGCTGGCCGGGTTCATCTGGCTCGGATCGACCTTCGCTCCGGAGGGGATGCAGGCCGCCCGCCAGGGGTTCGAGGAGGATGCGGAAAGTGCGCGCGGCGGATTCGGCGCCACGGTTTTCCTCGACGTCGCGGCTTACCGTGTGCGTGTCTGGGGCGAGAACGTCGCCTTTGGAATCGCGCTGCAGGGATTCGGGGTCTTCGCGTTCCTGCTGCTGGGCCTGGCCGCCGTGCGGCAGGGGCTGTTGGCCGACCCGGCGCATGCCTTCTGGTCGATGGCCCGGAGGGTGCACCTTCCCGCCGGCCTGCTGCTCAGCGCCGTGGGCGCCGGCCTGATTGCGGCGAATCCGGATCCCCTCGATTGGCGGTGGATGCTCGGCCTTGCCGCGATCGTGCTCGCGAGTCCGCTGTCGACCTCCGGATACCTCGGCGTCGTGGCCGCCTGGTCGACCCGCGAGGCCACTCCGCTGCGCCGCTTCCTCGAGCGTTCCGGATCGATCTCCCTGACCGGATACCTGCTGCAGGGCGTGTTGATGTCGTGGCTGTTCAGCGGCTACGGCCTCGGGCTGTTCGCGGAAGTCGGCGCGGCGGCCTGCACGGCGATCGCCGCCGTCGTGGCGCTGGTGGTTGCGGCGTCGTGCAGCGCCTGGCGCATGCGGTTTGAACGCGGCCCCGCCGAGGCGGTGCTTCGGGCGTGGACGTACCTGCGCGCCTGATCCTCGGCAGCGCTTCGGCGCGATCACGCTGCCCGATCCCCGTCTCGGCAGTCGGACCCTCGCCAAAGGTCCCGAAGAGCCTGTCCCAGACGATCGCCGCGCAGCCGAAGCTGGTGTTGCTCTCGCCGCCGTCGCGGCAGGGCAGGCTGCTGTGACGCTGTCCCGAGACCGACCCGCGCCGCGGAAGCGGAAGCGGGCATCGATACCCGTCGAGCCGCTGCGCAGTGTGCGAGTGCGGTGGGTCGCCGGCAGTAGGGCCGTTGAAAGTACTATCCGCCCTGACGGACATTGCGGGGGCGCGCGGCCGTTCCGAGCCGGACGGCCGGCGCATTCCCCGCTACACTCCGGCGCCTTCGGCGGGCCCCGGCCCGCCTGCGTCGAGCCTGCCCATGCCCATGATCGCGCCCCTGCGGGCGGCGGCCTTCGGTGCCGCCGCCAGTCTCCTGCTCGCCGCGTGCGGACCGGCGGCGCCGCCGCAGCTGCCACCGCAGCCCGTCAACGTGGCCGAGGTCTTGCGCCAGCCCGTGACCGAGGACGCGAGCTTCGCCGGGCGCATCGTCGCCGTGGAGTCCGCCGAAATCCGGCCGCGCGTCTCCGGCGAGCTCGCGACGGTGCATTTCCGCGAGGGCACCGAGGTGTCGCGCGGCGATCTGCTCTTCACGATCGACGATCGCGAGTACCGCGCCGCGATCGA
>JBIIDW010000121.1:0-6420 GCA_044238215.1 Steroidobacteraceae bacterium | reverse complement strand
GGTGGCGTGCCGTCGGGGCGCGCCGGAGCCCAGTCGTACCAGTCGCCGTGCGGACCCCCGGGGTCGGCCCGGCTCGAGCGGAACCACGGGTGATGGTCGGAGGTATACGTATACACCTGGTCGACGATGACCTTCAGACCCAGTGCATGCGCGCGCGCGAGCATGGCGTCGAAGTCCTCGAGCGTGCCGCAGCGAGGATCGACCTGTTTCTGGTTCGTGGTGTCGTAGCCGAAGTCGACCCAGCGCGATCCATAGAACGGGCTCATCCAGATGCCGTCCACGCCGAGCGAGGCGACGTGGTCGAGATGCTCGGTCACGCCACGCAGGTCGCCCCAGCCGTCACCGTTCGAATCCGCGAAGCTCAGGGGATAGATTTGATAAAGCGCCGCGCCGCGCCACCACTCTGCTCGCTCGTCGCCCACCGCCGCAGACTCCCGGACAACGCATGTCGACACAGCGTATACGAATCTGCAGGGTCGTCAATGACCGCGTGCGGCTTGCACGCGTGGGAGTTTCGCAGTGCAGCGCGCGGCATCGTCCCGCCTCGTCGGAGTCCATGCCGGCCCGGAGGAGCCGAGATCGCCCTTGAGGTCGTCGGCAGAGAGGGCGCGTGCCGGAGCGCTCGAGTCGATGATCGCACCCGCCTGCCCAACCCTCGACATAGCGCTACGGAGCCATCGGCTTCAGTCCACCCGGGCGCCGTCGTCAACGATCCCGTGCGAGGCGGAAGCCAACGTGATTCGAAGACGTACTCGGGTCTCCCCGGCCGCGCGCGTCTGGGCGGTAGCGGGCGCAGTACTCGTCGGTACACAGGAAGGAGCCACCCCGCTGCACGCGCTTGGGCACCTGCGGCTCGTCCGGATCGTACCCGCTGGCGGGCCCGCGCGGATTCTCTATCGTCGCGCCGGCTCTAGCTCGGCGTACATTGGTGTCGGGCCGGTACCAGTCTGCGACCCATTCCCAGACGTTTCCCGAGACGCCATAAAGACCAAACCCGTTCGCCGGAAATCTGCGCACGGGCGAGGTCCCCGCGTAGCCGTCAGCAACGCTGTTGCGGTCCGGGAAGCTGCCCTGAAACGTGTTCGCCATGTAACGGCCACCCGGACGTTCGGCCTCGCCCCAGACGACCTCCTTGCGCTCGAGACCGCTGCGCGCCGCGTACTCCCACTCCGCCTCCGTCGGCAGTCGCTTGCCAGCCCATCGGGCGAAGGCGAGAACGTTTTCGTACGCGACATGCACCACCGGATGCTCCGTCCGCTGCGAGATGGAACTGCCCGGACCTTCCGGATGGCGCCAATCCGCGCCGCGAACGAAGCTCCACCATGCGCCCGAATCACCGAGGCCGACGGGCTGCGCGGGCGGACGGAACACGACCGATCCAGGCGCGCGCTCTTCGGCGGATAGCTGAGGGAACTCGCGGCCGTCCAGTTCGCGCTCAGCCCGCGTCTGGTAGCCCGTGGCCCGAATGAAGCGCTCGAACTGTGCGTTCGTGACCTCGCTCGTATCGATACAGAAGCCGCTTACGCGCACGCGATGCGTCGGACGCGCACCGTCGAACATCGGATGCGAGGATCCCATCGTAAAGGTTCCACCGCCGAGACAAACCATCCCGGGGGCCGCGGAATCGCGCTCAGAGGGGCGCTTCGCGCTCGCGCCGGATGCCGCCACCGCTGTGGCGTGCGGCTCGGGTACGAGGCTCGCGACGGCTTGAATCGCGAGCGCTGCGCAGACGACCGTGAGTCGACGACGGCGTCGCGTGTGTCCTCCGTCGGCGTGCTGGGGCCGCAACCCGGACATTTTGTCTCTCCCCGGCGGCATCCGGCCGGCACCGATCAGCTGCCCGAGTACCGCGTCAACACATTCTCGAGTGCCTCCTGGCTACCAGAGCGCGGCCGCGGATCGATGCCGCGCCGCACCGCCTCGTCTGAGATTCCGGCGAGCGAAGCGCCCTTAGCAAGCATATCGCGCGCATCCGGCGCCTCCCATCCCGCGTAGCGCGTGGCAACTGCCCGTTCGAGCGTGCCGTTCTCGATCAGGGCGGCGGCGTTCAGCAGCGCCTTGGCGACCACGTCGATGCCACCGACGTGCGCGAGGAACAGGTCGGCGGGGTCGATGCTCTGGCGTCGCACCTTCGCGTCAAAGTTGATGCCTCCCGTCGCGAACCCGCCGGCACGCAGTACGTAATGCATCACCAGCGTCAACTCGCGCAAGTCGACGGGGAACTGATCGGTGTCCCAGCCGTTTTGAGGATCACCGCGGTTCATGTCGATCGAGCCAAAAATTCTGAGTTCGATCGCACTGGCGATCTCGTGCTCAAAGCTGTGGCCAGCGAGCGTCGCATGGTTCGCTTCCACGTTCAACTTCACCTCGCCTTCCAGCCCAGGTCGCCTGAGGAAGCCGTAGACCGTTTCGACGTCGAAGTCGTGCTGGTGCGTGGTCGGCTCGTGCGACTTCGGCTCCAGCAGGATCGCCCCGCTAAAGCCGATGCGATGCTTGTGGTCGACCACCATCGAGAGGAAGCGACCGAGCTGTTGCGTCTCCCGCGCCGGATCCGTGTTGAGCAGCGTGTCATACCCCTCACGTCCACCCCAGAGCACGTGATTCGCGCCGCCGAGGCGATGGGTGGCCTCCAGGCAATGACGCACCTGGGTCGCGGCGAAACGAAATGCGTCCGGGTCTGGATTCGTCGCGGCACCGCTCATGTACCGCGGATGACTGAAAAGGTTCGCGGTGCCCCAGAGCAGTCTCACGCCCGTCGCGTGCATCCGCTCGTCCAGCCGATCGACGATGCGCGCAAAGTGATCGACGTGCTCACGAATCGTGTGGGCGGTGGCCATGACGTCCACGTCGTGGAAGCAGAAGTACGCCACTCCGAGCCGCGTGAAAACTCGAACGCCTCGCGCAGCTTGTGCTCCGCCGCCGCCTGGTCGCTCAGCGGACGGTGCTACGGCCGCTCGAAGGTGCCTCGGCCAAAGACGTCGAAGTCGTCCCAGCAGAATGTGTGCCAGTAGCAAACCGCCATCCTCAGGTGCTCCTCCATCGTGCGACCGAGAACCATTCGCGAGCGGTCGTACCAGCGATAGGCGAGCGGATTCTCGGTCTCGGGACCTTCGTAGCGGATGGGCGGGACTTGGGCGAAGAGAGACTCACTCATGGTGGAAGACCTCGGAAGCTGGGGACGAGGGCGCGGTAGAGGCTGCGGAAGAGCGCCCGACGAGTATCGAAATGAGCGACGAGTGCCGGTTCCGGCTCAACGACGCGCAAGAGCGGCGGCGGCAGGCATGTGACGTCCGGGTCGCCGCCGCCATAGCCGAGCGCCGCGAGGCGCGGCACCCAGCGCGGCCCCGACAGCGGCACTCTCGCGCACCTGCAGCGCGTGCCCGAGCGCTGCAGCAAGCAGCCTCGTCCAATACAGCGACTGAGCGCCGCCGCCGGCGACCGAGATCGCCCCGATGTTCGAGCCGGCCGCAAGCAGTGCGTCAAGCCCGTCGCGAAACGCCGCGGCGACGCCTTCGAGTACCGCCTGGCCGATCGCCTCGGCCGTGGTGTCGTGGGTGATGCCGAAAAGCACCCCGCGCGCATGCGGATCGTTATGCGGCGTGCGCTCGCCCGACAGGTACGGCAGAAAGAGTTCCTTGGCCGGGGCGTTCGCCGCCTCGACTCGGGCTAGTAGCTCACCGACGGTCGCCATTCCGGCGACGCGCGCGGCCCATTCGAGACAACTCGCCGCACTCAGAATCACTGCCATCTGGTGCCAACGCCGCGGCACGGCGTGGCGGAACGTGTGTATTCCCACTGACGGGTTCGGCCGATAGGTGTCGCAGGCGACGCAGAGCACGCCGGAGGTGCCGAGCGACATGAATGCCTCGCCGTCTCGCACCACGCCAAGCCCGATCGCGCCCGC
The DNA here is from genome assembly GCA_044238215.1 of Steroidobacteraceae bacterium. Lineage (GTDB taxonomy): Bacteria > Pseudomonadota > Gammaproteobacteria > Steroidobacterales > Steroidobacteraceae > UBA964. The sequence continues at coordinate 2,516 of JBIIDW010000121.1, read as the reverse complement.
GGCGTTGTCACCGCCGCCCCCGTAGACGGGGATACGTCGGAGGCCGAGACGCTCGGCCGCCGAGGCGAGCAGGTTGCCCGTCGGGTCGGTGCCCTCGACGAGGCGGGGCATGTGTCGCTCTTCAAGGCCGCAGGCATTAAGCATGCGGCTCGACCATCGCCGGGCCGCGACGTCCATCCAGAGCGTACCGGCGGCGTCCGAGCAATCCGATGCGGCTTCCCCGGTTAGGCGCAGGCGCACGAAATCCTTGGGAAGCAACACACGCCGGACGGAGCGGAATACTTGCGGCTCATGCCGCCGGACCCAGAGGAGCTTCGGTGCGGTGAAGCCAGGCATCCCGCGGTTTCCAGTGATCTGCTCCAGGCCCGGCAATGCCGCATGCAGTTCGTCGCATTCGGCGTGGCTACGCCCATCGTTCCAGAGGATTGCCGGCCGCAGCGGGCGATCGTCCGCATCCAGCAGCGTTGCACCGTGCATCTGGCCCGACAAGCCGATGGCGCGCAACCGATCGCGCAACTGCGGCGGCAGTGCGCGCACCGCGGCCGTGACACCATCGCACCAGTGCTCCGGATCCTGTTCGGACCACAGCGCCTGGACGGGACACCTCGAGCGAAGCGCTCGCGGACGTGACGGACGCTCCCGGCTCGTCCAGCACCGTGGCCTTGACGCCCGACGTACCAATGTCGATCCCGAGATACATCGCCGCCGTGGTCTGCCTGCTGCTACCAGATGGAGCCGCCGCGACCCGCTCGGGCAGCCCAGGAGTTCGGCGCCGCAGGTCGTTGAGTGACTGCGGCAACAGTTCGATAGCCACGGTTCCAAGATGATGCATTTTCCAGTATACACGTTGTCGGCTAAGCCGGGAATCCCGAAACCGGCGCCACGACGCGGCCGACTCGCAGATGGCCGTGCATCGTTTGGCCGCAGGCGGGTCACCGTGCCGGCGGAACTTCGGGACGAGGGAGCGAAGATGTACGTCGATGGCGATCCGCGTTCCGATCCGAATGACGGCGAGACGTTTTTGACAACAGCGCGACGCCACGCTTTTTGTGCGAAGCCAAGTGCTGTTCACGCGCCCGCTTTGTCGACCTATGAACCCGGCGAGGCCCCCGGTGTTGCGTGAAATCGTTGCGGCGCGCGTGAATGGACAGCCACCCGGGGTGCTGCCGCTGTGCGTCGCCGAGGCGTTCGAGCGATTCAGCTTCTACACCATGGCCGGCGTGCTGATCCTGTTCCTGTCGGGACGCCCCGCCGATGGCGGCTTCGGCTGGGCCGCCGGCGAGTCGGTCCGCTACTACGGCACTTACATGAGCCTTCTCTTTCTCGTGCCGATGCTCGGCGGGTGGCTCGGCGACCGTCACTTCGGAATGTACCGTGCCGTCATTCTCGGGGCGCTCGGCATCGCCGCCGGCCAGATGCTGATGGGCAGCCCCGCACTTCTGCCACGGCTGGCCGCCGCGCTAACCGGAACGCCGGTGGTTCAGATTCTGGCCGAGGCCGGCGTGCCGCTTGGTCACCTACGGATCGACGCGACGACGGAGTCCGCATTGAGGGACGCCACTGCGCTAGCCTGCAACGAGACGGCCTCCTGCACCGGGGGTGCCGATCAAGTCTTCGGCCTGGTGCGCATTGTTTACCGCGCGTGCGCCTATGCGTTTCCGCTCGGGCTCGCGCTACTCGCGCTCGGCACCGGACTGCTCAAGCCCAACATTACCGCGATGCTCGGCAGCCGATACTTGCCCGACGATCCCCGGCGCGATCGCGGCTTCACGCTGTTCTACGTTGCGATCAACGTGGGCGGCGTGGTCGCCGGAATTCTCTCCGGATGGTTCGCAGAACGTCTCGGTTGGTCGTTTGGATTCATCCTTGCTGCGGGCGCGATGATGCTCGGTTACGCCGTACTCGTGGGGGCGCGCTCTTTGCGACAGGCTGGTGTTGCGGCTGCCAGCACCTCGCCCGATGCCGGCGCCGCGCGCGTATCCGGCGCGGATGACGTGCGTCTGCCCCGCGGGCCGCTCCTCTACGTGGGTTCGCTGGCTGCGATCGCGACCATCTTCTTTGGCGCCTACATGCAGTCCGGGGGCGTGCTGAATCTCTATATCTACGAGCACGTCGATCGGAAAATCGGTGGATTTCTGGTACCGGCGGCGTGGTTCTTCATCCTGACGCCGGCCTTCGTCGTCGCTCTCGGCCCTGTCTTCCAAAGCGTTGTAGAGGGGACGGCCCGGCGGTGGCGCCCTCTCGGCACGATCGACCGATTTCATGGCGGATTCGCACTCGCCACCGTCGCCTTCCTGCTGCTCGCCTACGGCGCGGCGTCCCGCAACTCTGGCGAGATGCTGCACTTCGTGTGGCCGATCGCGATCTATCTGGTGCTGGCGCTCGCGGAACTCTCGATCTCGCCCGCCGGAAATGCCATGGCATCCCGCTACGTGCCGGCACGCGCGAGCGGACGGATGATGGCGATCTGGTTCCTCTGCTATGCGGGCGGCAGCCTGCTATCGGGCTACCTCGGA
>JBIIDW010000120.1:0-6448 GCA_044238215.1 Steroidobacteraceae bacterium | reverse complement strand
CCATCCGGTCCTTGATGCTGCCGGTGAAGTTCATCGCCTCGTACTTGCCGTAGAGGCGATGGACGCGGCCGCGGAAGGCGCACTCCACCTCGATCAGCGGCGTGCGGCCGACCAGCCGGCGAAGGGTGTCGAGGGTGGCGGGAACCCGCCCGGGCGTCGAGGAAGTCACGCGGCTATTCTAGTCGCATGTCGTGGCGCACGCGGATCCTCGGGCTCGTCGCCGTGCTGGTCGGGCTGGTGCTCGCCGGCGCGCTGGCGCTGCGCTGGGCGCTGGCGCCCGAGCGGCTCGAGGCGGCCGTCGAGCAGGCCTTCGCCGAGGCGACCGGGCTGCCGCTCGAGCTCGCGGAGCCGCCCGCGCTGCGCCTGCTGCCACGGTTCGGGCTCGACCTCGGCCCGGGGCAGGTCGCCGGGGGCCCGGAGGCTGGCGCCGAGCCGCTGCTGGCGTGGCGCTCGGTGCGGATCGATGCGAGCGCCGCGTCGGCGCTGCGCGGCCGGCCGGAGCTCGGTCGCGTGGAGGCCGACGGCCTGCACCTGCGACTGCGGCGCGACGCGGCTGGCCGGGGCAACTGGGAGCCGGCGCTCGCCAGGCTGCGCCAGCGTGCCGCCGCGGGCGGTGCAGGCGACGCCGGTTCGCTGCGGATCGCCGGGCTCGAGCTGACGAACGCCCGGATCGATTACCGGGACGCGCGCGATCCCGCCGCCGCGCTGGCGCTCACGGGGCTGGCGTTGCGCGCCGGCGCGTGGTCGCCGGGCGGCACCGTCGCGGTCGAGGGAAGCTTCGTGGTCGAGCGCACGGCGCGCCGCCTCGCGGTGCTGTCCCGTGCCGCACTGCGGGTCGGCGACGCCGGCGACGCGGGCTGGCGCGTCGACTCGCTCGTGCTGCGCGGCCGCGCGCTGCTGCCGGCGCGCGAACTGCCGTTCGAACTCGACGTGCCGCGGCTCGACGTCGATCCCCGGGGCGCGCGGGCCACGGCCGCCGCGGCCACCCTCGGCGCCGGGCCGGCGCGCGTGACGGCCTCCGCGCTGAGCGTCGAGTGGCCGGAGCGGGCGCCGCTGCGCGCCTCCGGTCGCGTGTCGCTCGCGCCGGTCGCGCCGCGCGAGCTGCTTGCCGCGCTTGGCCTCGCCGAGCCGCGCACGCGCGATCCCGCCGTGCTGGCGCGCGCAGCGGCCGAGGCGGGCTTTGCCTGGGACGGCGCGGTGCTGCGGCTCGATCCGCTGTCCCTGTCGCTGGACGACACCACGCTCTCCGGCAGGCTGGCGTGGGGGAGCGTGCTCGAGTTCGCGCTGCGCGGCGACGCGCTCGACGTCGACCGTTACCGCGAGCCGCCGGATCCCGGCGCCGAGCCTTTCGTGTTCCCCGGCGAGGCCTTCGCGGCCTGGCAGGCGCGCGGCACGCTGGAGCTCGAGCGCGCGCGCGTCGAGGGCGTCGAGCTCGAGGGCGTGACGCTGCGGCTGCTGCTCGATCCCGGCGCAGGAGCCGCGCAGTGAAGCCGGCGGAGGCACCCGGTCTCGGCACCGCGCTCGTCGCCTGGCACGCCGCCGGCGGCCGCCACGACCTGCCCTGGCAGCGCGACCGTACGCCCTACCGCGTCTGGGTGTCCGAGATCATGCTGCAGCAGACCCAGGTCGCTACCGTGATCCCGTACTTCGAGCGCTTCATGGCGCGCTTCCCGGACGTCACCGCGCTCGCCGATTCACCGGTCGACGAGGTGCTGCACCTGTGGACGGGCCTCGGCTACTACGCGCGGGCGCGCAACCTGCACCGCGCCGCGCAGCGCGTCCGCGACCTGCACGGCGGTGAGTTCCCGTCCGACTTCGACGCGGTGGCCGCGCTGCCCGGGATCGGCCGCTCGACGGCCGGGGCGATCCTCGCGCTGTCGCTCGGGCAGCGGCACGCCATCCTCGACGGCAACGTCAAGCGCGTGCTGGCGCGCGCGTTCGGCATCGTCGGCAGCCCCTCGGAGCGCGCGATCGAGGAGCGGCTGTGGAAGCTCGCCGAGGCCTGCACGCCGCACGAGGCCGTCGACGTCTACACGCAGGCGGTCATGGACCTCGGCGCCACCGTCTGCACGCGCCGCCGGCCGGCCTGCATGCTCTGTCCGCTGGCGGCGCGCTGCAGCGCGAAGTTCAGCGGCCGCCAGCACGAGATCCCGGCACCGAAGAAGCGGCCCGGCGGCAGTGCCGGCGCACGCCGCGCGCGCCGCTGCTGGATGCTCGTGGTGGTAGGGCCCGACGGCGACGTCTACCTCGAGCGGCGTCCGGAGCGCGGCATCTGGGGCGGGCTCTGGTGCCTGCCGGAGTTCGACACCGAGACCGCGGCGCGCAGCTTCGCCGGCAACCAGTTCAGCCGCGTGCGGGTACAGCCGCGCACGCTCGGCGCGATCCGCCACGCGTTCACGCACTTCGACCTCGAGATCCTGCCGATCCTGGTCGAGTGCGAGGGCTACGAGAACGGCCGCGTGATGGAGGACGGCCAGACGCTCTGGTATAACCCGGGCGCCGACGACGAGGGCCGGCAGCGCATCGGGCTGCCCGCGCCGGTCAAGGCGCTGCTCGAGACACTTTCCAGAGGAATCCGCTGATCGTGACCACTCCGGCGACCCGCATGGTGAACTGCGTCGTGCTCAAGCACGAGGCGCCCGGCCTCGACCGCCTGCCGTACCCCGGCGATCTCGGCACGCGCATCTGGCGCAGCGTCTCGAAGGAGGGCTGGCAGCGCTGGGTGGCGCACCAGACGATGCTGATCAACGAGTATCGCCTGACGCCCGTCGACCCCAAGTCGCGCAAGTTCCTCGAGGCCGAGATGGAGAAGTTCTTCTTCGGTGAGGGCGCCGCGAAGCCCGAGGGCTACGTGGCGCCGGAGCGATAGCGGGCGGCTATCGCCGTCTGCGGAAATACCGATTGGCGCGGGCCTGCCCCCGGGGCGCAACATGGCGCAGGCGTTTTCGAAGGAGCACAGCATGACGACCCGACCCCGCACCGCCCGCGGCACACGCCGCGCCACCGGCGCCGCCCGCATCGACATCGGCATCAGCGACGCCAACCGCGCCGCGATCTCGGCCGGCCTGAGCCGGCTGCTGGCCGACACCTACACGCTGTACCTGACGACCCACAACTTCCACTGGAACGTCACGGGGCCGATGTTCAACAGCCTGCACGCGATGTTCATGACGCAGTACACCGAGCTGTGGAACGCGGTCGACCCGATCGCCGAGCGCATCCGCTCGCTGGGCCACGTCGCGCCAGGCTCCTACGCCGAGTACGGCCGGCTCAGCTCGCTGCCCGACGCGCCCACCTCGCCGCCGCGCGCCCTCGAGATGGTGCGCATCCTCGCGCAGGGCCACGAGGCCGTGGCGCGCACCGCGCGCGGCCTGCTGCCGCTGGTCGAGCGCGCCGCGGACGAGCCCACCACCGACCTGCTGGTGCAGCGCCTGACCGTGCACGAGCAGGCCGCGTGGATGCTGCGCGCGATGCTCGAGGACTGACCGTGCCGCGCGCGCCGTGTCGGCGGCTAATCCCATGATTGGAGGAGGATTTCCCGCGCAGGCCGCCAGCGTCGTCCTTGACGACCGGGACGCGGCTCGGGTCTAATCCCGCGTCCTGTCACCCGTGGCCGGGTAGCTCAGTTGGTAGAGCAGCGGATTGAAAATCCGCGTGTCGTTGGTTCGATTCCGACCCCGGCCACCACTTCTTCCGATCCGCGCCTGACCGCGCCGGCCGAGTGGCGCGAGGGCTGGCCGCTGGTCCTCGCCTCGCTGGTCGGCGTCACCTTCAGCTTCATGGCGATGGCGGCCGGCTACACGCTCGGCGTGCTGACCAAGCCGCTCGAGGACGCCTTCGGCTGGAGCCGCCAGCAGATCCTCGCTGCGACCTTCGTGCAGCTGCTCGGCATCCTGCCCGCGAGCTTCGTGGTCGGCTGGATCGCCGACCGCTACGGCGTCGCGCGCGTGATCCTGCTGTCGCAGCTCGGCCTCGGGCTGTCGTTCGTCGCGCTCGGCCTGCTGACGCAGGACCTCGCGAGCTACTACGCGCTGTACTTCGTGCTGGCGCTGCTCAGCGCGGGCACGCTGCCGATCACGTTCATGAAGGCCGTGACGGCGCGCTTCCGCGCGAGCCGCGGGCTTGCGATCGGCGTCGCGCTTGCGGGCAGCGGCCTGTGCGGCCTGATCGTGCCAAAGTACACCGCGCTCGCCGTCGATTCCTTCGGCTGGCGCGGTGCCTACGTCGCCGTCGGGCTGCTGCCGATCCTGATCGCGATGCCGGTCGCGGCCTGGGCGTTCCGCCGCCTGCGGACGGCCCCCGCGGTGGATGCGGCCGCAGCGGAAACGCCCGCCGCCGACGCGGCCGCTGCCGCAGGCGCGCCCGGCGTCGATCTGGCGCAGGCCGCGCGCGACTACCGGTTCTGGTGCATGGGCCTCGCGTTCTTCCTGGTGTCGGCCGGATCGACTGCCGTACTCACCAGCTTCGTGCCGCTGCTGGTCGACGCCGGCATGCCGGCGCAGCGCGCGGCGGAGATCCTCGGCGCGCTGGGCATCAGCGTGATCGCCGGCCGCCTCGCCGTCGGCGCGCTCGCCGACCGGATGTGGGCGCCGCTCGCCGGCGCGATTTTCGTCGTGCCGGCCACCGTCGCCGTGCTCGTGCTGGCCACGACCCAGCCGACGGTGGGGCTCGCGCTGCTCGCCGCTATCGCCATCGGGCTGGTCACGGGCGCCGAGTTCGACCTGACCGCCTTCCTCATCGCGCGCTACTTCGGGCTCGCGCACTTCGCGAAGATCTACGCCGGCATCTACGTGCTGTACGCCGTGGGCGGCGGGATCGCCGGGCCGCTGTTCGGGCTGGCCTACGATCGCACCGGCGGCTACTTCCTGGGGCTCGTCGCGGTGGCCGCCGCCTACGTCGGCTGCGGGCTGCTGCTGCTCACCCTCGGGCCCTACCGTGACGACGCCGTCGCGGTGTATCGTCGGCCGGGTCATGCCGGTACCGGCGAGCCGTGAGGAGTGCGCCGCGATGATCCGTCGTCTTTTCCCGATGCTGCTGGTCGCCGCCGGCCTGGTTGGCATGGCGCAGTCGCCGCCGGCGGTGGCCGCGCCCGTGCCGGAGTCCGAGCGCATCCCCGTCGACCTGCGGCGCACCACGCTGGTGGTGCGCGACATCGACAAGTCGCTGCCGCTGTACCGCGACGCGCTCGGCCTGCGGGTCATCTACGACCAGGTGATCGGCGGCACGACCCGGCTGGTGCTGCTGCGCGCGAACGACGACTTCATCGGCGTGCTCGGCCTGATGCAGCGGCTCAACGTCACCGAGCCCGCGCCGCCGCCCGTGTTCCGCAAGGCGCAGGCGGGCGACCCCATTCTCGTGTTCAACCTGCAGGATCTCGACAGCCGCTTCGAGCGCATCCGCACGACGCCACACGTGGTGATCGCCGAGCCGCCGCACCGCATCGACTACCCCGGGGCTGGCGGCAGCACCATTCCGGTGATGTTCAGCGCCGTCTGGGACGCCGACGGCAACTACATCGAGCTCAACCGAATCATGGGGACGCCCGCCGGCGTGAATCGATGACACGATCGGCGCGGCTCGCCGCGCGCGTCCTGGCGCTCGCGGCCGCGCTCGCGCCGGCGGCGTCGCCGGCGCAGGTGGCCGGCGAACCCGTCCCGGTCTACCGGCTCGACCTGCGCCACGTGCCCGACATCCCCGAGGGTACGGCCGCCCTCGTCGACGGCGTCGCGGGCCCGCAGCCGCAGCGCTTCTTCGTCGACAACCTGCACATGCTGATGCCGATCTCGGTGACGCTGCGCTCCGTCAACGCCACCGACGACATCAGGCTCAGGATCGTCAAGGGCAACTGGGACGCCCCGCTGCTGCAGGGCGGCACTAGCGGCGGGCAGCAGGTGAACTTCCGCTTCCGCACCCAGGGCGAGTTCCAGCTGCAGGTCGATTCCGCGCAGGCCGGCTCGCCCTACAAGCTCGTGGTCTGGGTCGGTCCTGACACCCAGCCGCGGCAGCCGCCCGTGTTCGTGCCGCGCTCGCAGTTCGACACCGGCGGCAGGCCGGCCTGGCACTGGTTCGCCGGGGGCGCGGTGCTATTCCTGCTGCTGCTCGTGGTCGCGCTCTGGCTGAAGCGCCGGGGAGGAGCGCGATGAGGGTTCGCAATGCCTGTTTACTGATGCCGCTCGCCAGGATGTTTGGGGCGGTGGTCGCCGTGCTGCTGGCCAGCGCTCCGGCCGCCGTCGGGCAGACGGCCTATCCGGGCAGCCTTGCGGATTACTCGAGGCCGACCCCGCAGGGCCCCGCCGCGGCCGACTGGGGCATACCGCCGCCCGGCGCCCAGGAGCCTTTCCCCGCGCTCGATCCGGGTGACCGTGGCTACGATCCGGTCGAGGTGCCGGGACCGGGCCTGCGGGTGCCGTCGTCCTGCGCCGAGCCGGGTTCGGCTTGCCGACGGTGC
>JBIIDW010000119.1:0-6453 GCA_044238215.1 Steroidobacteraceae bacterium | reverse complement strand
CAGGTCGACGATGTGCACGAGGTGCAGCGGCTCGCCGGCCGCGCGCGCAAGCGCGGCAGCCGCTTCCGCGGCACGCCCGGCCGGCTCGGAGAAATCGGTTCCGAAGATGATGCTCATGGGGGAATCTTCCGCGGCGTCGGGGCAGCGACGAATCAGGTGTAACCCTTACGGCCAAGTCCGGTCGGCGGGCCGTCGAAGCCGGCGGGCCGACGCTCGCGGGCCGCCCACGGGTAACCCGGGATCTCCGGCGGCACGTCCTGCACGAACGCGCCCCAGGTCTCCACGCGCCGGTTGCCGCCGCGCGATTCCCAGCCCGGCGGCAGCGTCAGGTAGTCGGGCGCGTGCTTCTCGATGTAGGCCAGCACCTTCGGGGGCACGTCGCCCGTGCCCGACAGGCCCTTGTGCGAGTGCATGCGGCCGAACAGCGTGACGCCGCGCAGCTCGCTGCGACCCATGCGCATCCACGGCCAGCACTCGGAGAGCCGCGAGAAACCCGCGCGCATGCGTGCCGTGGGCCGGTCGCGGTCCTCGACCTCGGCGCGCGAGGCGAACATCACGAAGTGCTCCGACGGCGTGATGCGCGCGCCCGTGGAATAGCTTGGCCAACCCTCGGGCGTGACCGGGTTGGTGTAGTCGTGGGCGTAGTCCCACTGCAGCATCAGGTCGTCGCCGTGCTGCGTGAACGGCAGTCGGAACGGGTACCTGCCGTCGGCGTCCGGGAACACCGTGCCGTCGTTCATCAGGGTGGGCGAGTCGCCCTCGGCGCCATAGGCGAACTTCGGCACCTCGGTGCCCAGCGTGCCGGCGAGCAGGTCGTTGTAGAAGTGATAGACCTCGCAGCGCTCGCCGGTGATCGGGTTGTCCCAGTACTCGAGTACCTCGCCGCTGCGCAGGTCGGTGAAGTAGCCGGTCTCGCGCGACTTGATCTTCAGGAAGCCCTTCGGGTCGTGCTCGGCAAGCAGGATGCCGGTGCCGGTATAGCCGAACACGGGCAGCAGCCGGCGTCCCGGGATGCGCAGGTACATGAGCCCGTGGAAGCCGCCGATCACGGGCTCGCCATAGCCGGACCAGATCTTGCCGAAGGCGTAGAGGTTGTCGACCGGGTTGGCGAAGTCGAGGGCGGGCGGGGCGCCGCGGCCCGCGGCGCGTCGGCCTGCCGTGCGCGGGCCGGTCGCCGCCGCCGCCGGCGTCGCCCCGGCGAGGCCCGCGGCCGCCAGCGCCACTCCCCCCAGCGCGCCGAGCGCCGCACGGCGCCCGAGCAACAGATCCCGCACCGCGATCGACGTCGACATGTCCCACCCCCTCCGGCCATGGCGTGCACCGGATCAGGCCACAGCCGCGAGCGGCGTACCAAGGGCGACGGACCGGTTCGCCGAGGCACGGACAAGCTGCGGCGGCAGCGGATCGCCGCGTGCTAAGTTCCATGGATGAACCTTCGAACTCGACGCGCGGCGGCGATCGGGCTCGCCGCGGTGATGGCGCTCGGAGCAGCGGCCTGCTCGCGTCCCGGTGACCCTGCTGCCGCCGGCCCGGCCTCCGGCGGTGCCGCGGGTGCCGCAGAGCGCTTCCTCGTGCGCGGCAACGGCCCCGAGCCCGACTCGCTGGACCCGCAGCGGGCGCGCAACGTCGAGTCCTCCAGCGTGCTGCGCGACATGTACGAGGGCCTGACCACGGTCGGTCGCGACGGGGCCCCCGCGCCGGGCGTGGCCACCGACTGGAGCGTCAGCGCGGACGGCCTGCGCTGGACCTTCCGGCTGCGCGACGGCGCCCGCTGGTCGAACGGCGACCCGGTGGTCGCCGAGGACTTCGTCGCGGCGATGCGCCGGCTGGTCGATCCGGCCACGGCCTCGCAGTACGCGCAGGTGGTCGATGCGATCCGCAACGCGGCACCGATCATCGCCGGGCGGATGCCGCCGGGTTCGCTCGGCGTCTCGGCGCCGGACCTGCGCACCGTCGTCGTCGACCTCGAGAACCCGACGCCCTACCTGCCCGGGCTGATGTCGCACTGGTCGACGATGCCGGTGCACCGCACCAGCCTCGAGCGCCACGGGGCCGCGTTCGTCAAGCCCGGCAACCACGTCTCGAATGGCGCCTTCCGGCTCGTCGACTGGGTGCAGGGCTCGCACGTGGAGCTGGAGCGCAACCGCAGCTACTGGAACGACGCCGCCAACCGCATCGATCGCCTGCGCTGGGTGTCGCAGTCGGACGAGAACGCGGAGTACAAGCGCTGGCGCTCGGGTGAGCTGCACGTCACCTACACCGTGCCGCGCGGTCAGTTCGACCAGATCCGGCGCGACCACGCCGCCGAGCTGCAGCTTGGCCCGCAGCTCGGCACCTACTTCCTGGGCTTCAACCTCGAGCGCGAACCGTTCCGCAGCCAGCCGGGGCTGCGGCGCGCGCTGTCGATGGTGGTGGACCGGCAGCGGCTCGTCGACTCGGTGACCCGCGTCGGCGAGCTGCCGGCCAACGGCTGGGTGCCGCCCGGCACCTTCAACCACACCGCGCAGTCCTTCGACTACGCCGCGCTGCCGATGGCGGAGCGGATCGCCGAGGCCCGCCGGCTGTACGCGGCCGCCGGGTATTCGGCGCAGAAGCCGCTGCGCTTCGAGCTGCGCTACAACACCGGCGAGCTGCACAACCGGCTCGCCGTGGCGATTGCCGCGATGTGGAAGCAGGCGCTGGGCGTCGAGGCCAGCCTGGTCGCGGTGGAGTTCAAGGTGCTGCAGCAGGAGATCGACGCCGGGCAGGTCGACGTGTTCCGCCTCGCCTGGATCGGCGACTACAACGATCCCTACACCTTCCTGCAGTACTTCAAGGGCGACTTCGGCATCAACACCGCGCGCTTCCGCGACGCCGGCTATGACGGGCTGCTGGAGCGCGCCGCGCGCGAGGTCGATCCGGCGCGCCGCCGCGCGCTGCTGGAGGAGGCCGAGCGCGTGCTGCTGGCCGCGCACCCGCTGATCCCGGTGTATTTCTACGTCAACAAGCACCTCGTCAGTCCGCGCGTGCGCGGCTGGTACGACAACGTCCTCAACGTGGTCTACAGCAAGGACCTCGAGCTGGTCGACTGAACGCCGGCGGGCCGCGCGACGCCGCTCGTGAACCAGCCGACCACGCGCGGCAGGCGCGGCGCGTAGCGTGCCTCCAGCACCGCCGGATCGGCGCGCAGGCCGGCGCGTGCGAGCAGTTCGAGCACTGGCCTGTCGAGGTGGCAGCCGCCGCCGATGCGTTTCTGCAGCGGCGTCAGCCGGTGCTGCCATCTCGCGACGCCAGGGTCGGGCGCGAGGCCGTGCTCGAGGAACAGGAACTGGCCGTCGGGCCTGAGCACCCGCGCGACCTCGCCGAGTGCTGCCGCCACGTCGGGAATCGAGCACAGCGTGAAGGTGCTGACCACGGTATCGAAGCTCCCCGCCTCGAACGGCAGGCGCTCGGCCGGGAGCCGGTGAGTGATGACCTGACGGCCGCTGGCGGCGATGTGCGGCGCGGCGCGCGCACCGATTGCCGGGTCGGGTTCGACGATCTCGATCCGCCGGATGGCTTCCGGGTACCACGGCAGGTTCGCGCCGGTGCCGAAGCCGATTTCCAGCACCCGACCGCGGGCGTGGGCCAGCACCGGCTCCCGGAAGCGACCCAGCCGGGGCTCGTGCATCGCGGCCTCCAGCAGCCGGGGCAGCACGTGGCGTGAGTAGATCCCCATTCCCGGATTATCGCCCCGTCGACACCGCTATGGCCTGCTCCCGCTACACTGGGGAGCCACGACGCATTGCCACCCCGAGGCTGACAATGACCGATCCGAACCTGCAGGTGCTGCTGGAGCGCCGCCCGAAGGGCTGGCCGACGCCCGACGACTTCCGCATCGTCGAGCTGCCCCACGCGTCGCTCGCCGAGGGGCAGCTGCGGGTCCGCGGCGAGTACCTCTCGCTGGATCCGTACATGCGCGGGCGGATGAACGAGGGGCGCTCGTACGTCGCGCCGCTCGCGCTCGGCGACGTGATGTGCGGCGAGGTGGTCGGCGAGGTCGTCGAGTCCCGTCACCCGAAGTTCGCCGTCGGCGACCTCGTCGCCGGCGACCTGGGCTGGCAGACCCACCCCGTCACGGACGGCAGGGGCCTGCGCAGGGTCGACCGTTCCGTGCCGCGCACGGCCCTGCTGTCGGCGGTGGGCATGCCGGGGGTTACGGCCTGGGCCGGGCTGCTGCAGATCGGCCAGCCGAAGCCCGGCGAGACCGTGGTGGTTTCGGCGGCGGCGGGCGCCGTCGGCAGCGTCGTCGGGCAGATCGCGAAGCTCAAGGGCTGCCGCGCGGTCGGCATCGCCGGCGGGCCGGACAAGTGCCGGCACGTGGTCGAGGACCTTGGTTTCGACGCCTGCGTCGACTACAGGTCCGAGGCGTTCGCCGAGCAGCTCAAGGCGGCGGTGCCTGCTGGCGTGGACGTCTACTTCGACAACGTCGGCGGCCCGGTGCTCGACGCCGTGCTCGGCCGGATGAACCCGTTCTCCCGGCTGCCGGTCTGCGGGCTGATCTCGCAGTACAACGCCACCGAGGCGTACGGGGTGAAGAACTTCCGCAGCATCCTGGTCAACCGGATCCGGGTGCAGGGTTTCATCGTCTTCGACTTCGCGGATCGTTACCGCGAGGCCACCGCGGAACTGGCGGGCTGGCTGGCGGCAGGCCAACTCAGGTATTTTGAGACGGTCGCGCAGGGATTGCGCGCCGCCCCGGAGGCGTTCCTCGGCATGCTGCGGGGCGCCAACGTCGGCAAGCAACTGGTCAAGCTCGGCTGAGCCGGGCGCTGCAACGGAGACCCTGATATGGAAATCGGCTTCACGGCGGTGCTGGTCATCGTCATCGCGCTCATCATCCTCGCCTCGAAGGCTTTCCTGACGGTGCCGCAGGGCTTCCAGTTCACGCTGGAGCGCTTCGGCAAGTTCAAGAAGGTGATGGAGCCGGGCTTCCACGTGCTGCTGCCCGTGATCGAGCGGATCGGGCAGAAGATCAACATGATGGAGCAGGTGCTCGACGTCCCGCGGCAGGAAGTCATCACCAAGGACAACGCCATGGTGTCGATCGACGCCGTGGTGTTCTACCAGGTGCTCGACGCCGCCAAGGCGGCCTACGAGGTCGACAACCTGCGCCTCGCGATCATCAACCTGACGATGACCAACATCCGCACGGTCGTGGGTTCGATGGACCTGGACGAGACGCTGTCCAAGCGCGACGAGATCAACCACCGGCTGCTGAAGGTCGTCGACGACGCCACCACGCCCTGGGGCGTGAAGTGCACCCGCATCGAGATCAAGGACATCAGCCCGCCGTCCGACCTCGTCGAGTCGATGGGCCGGCAGATGAAGGCCGAGCGCGACAAGCGCGCCAACATCCTCGACGCCGAGGGCTTCCGCGCCGCGGCGATCCTCAAGGCCGAGGGCGAGAAGCAGTCCGCGGTGCTGAAGGCCGAGGGCGAGAAGGAGGCCGCGTTCCGCGAGGCCGAGGCCCGCGAGCGCCTTGCCGAGGCCGAGGCGCGCGCCACGGCGATGGTGTCGCAGGCCATCGCGCAGGGCGACGTGCAGGCGATCAACTATTTCGTCGCGCAGAAGTACGTCGAGGCGCTGAAGGAACTCGCGGCGGCGCCGAACCAGAAGGTGCTGCTGATGCCGATGGAGGCCACCGGCATCCTCGGCGCGCTGGCCGGCGTGGCCGAGCTGACCAAGGACGCCATGCAGCGGCAGCCGTCGGCGGGCAACGCGCCGCCGCCGCGCACGCCGCGGATCACGCCGCCGTCGGCCGGCGGCTGAGGGGGCCGCCATGATCGACTTCCTGACGACGCTGAACTGGTGGCAGTGGATCGTCGGGGCCGTGGCCCTCGCCGCGCTCGAGGCCTTCATGCCCGGCGCGGTGATGGTCTGGTTCGCGATCTCGGCGGCGATCGTCGGGCTGCTGCTGGTCGTCGTGCCGATGCCCTGGCAGTGGCAGTGGGTGCTGTTCGCGGTCATGGGCATCATCGCGATGGTCTGGTACCGCAACTACAAGAAGGCCAACCCCGACGTTTCCGAGCAGCCGATGCTGAACCAGCGTGGCCTGCAGTACGTCGGGCAGGTGCTCGAACTGGTCGAGCCGATCGACCACGGGTTCGGCAAGGTCCGCGTCGGCGACACGGTGTGGAAGGTGTCGGGCGCCGACGCGCCGGTGGGCTCACGCGTGCGCGTGATCGGCGCCGACGGCGCCGTGCTGAAGGTGGAGCACCACGTCGAGCTGGCTGGCTAGATCCCCCGGAAGCTCGTGAACTCCTCCAGCGGCGCGCGTTCGGTGCGCAGCTGGTTGACCGGCTGCGACTCGTCGCGCCAGCCGATCGCCATGCCGCAGAACAGCATCTGGTGGGCGGGAATCGCGATGAACTCGCCGACCGTCCGGTGCATGTTGGTCCAGATCTCCTGCGCGCAGGTGTGCAACCCCGCCTC
>JBIIDW010000118.1:0-6496 GCA_044238215.1 Steroidobacteraceae bacterium | reverse complement strand
CGGCTGAGGAACAGATCCACCGGCTGGAGTCCGAGCTGCGCGCCCGCGCGCAGCGGCCCGAGCCGCTACCGCAGCCCGAGACCCCGCCGCTGCAGCCCGCGGCCGGTCTCGAACCGGCGCCCGCGCCGGCCGCCACCCAGGACGGTGTCGCCCGCTACCTGGTGCTGACGGACGGCGACGCCGATATCGTGCACATGCTCGGCCGGCGCACGACCATCGGCCGCGGGCCGGACAACGACCTGCGCATCGACACCAAGTACATCAGCCGCCATCACGCCGTCGTCATGGTGGGCCCTGCCCAGACCCTGCTCGAGGACCTGCGCAGCACCAACGGTGTCATGGTCAACGGGCGTCGTGTCACGCGCGCGGCGCTGCGCGACGGCGACGTCGTGCACATCGGCAAGACGCAGTTCCGTTACGTGCAGCGGGTTCGCGATCGCGGCTAGATCGCCCTCAGCGCCACGAGGCGCGCAAGCATCGTCATCGACAGCACGCCGGCCAGCAGCAGCGCGATCGCGAGCGCCCACGCGGAGCCGTGGGCGAAGAAGCCGATCCCCTGCACCCAGCCCGCGGCGATGATCAGCTGGGTGAAGCCGACGATGCCCGAGGCCGTGCCCGCCACGCCGGGCCGCAGCGCCATCACCTTCGCCAGCGCGCCAGGTATCGCCAGCGCGTGCGCGAACGCCGGGATCATCGCCGCGCCGAACCAGGCGAGCGGATTCCGCAGATCGGCCGCGGTGACGACGACCATCGCCAGTCCGCCCGCGAGCGTCAGCTGCGCTCCGAGGCGCATCAGGCGCTCCGGGCCCAGGCGCCGCCCGGCGCGCGAGTACAGCAGGAACCCGATCCACGTCGCCAGCGCCGGCAGGGTCGCGAGCAGCCCGTAGTCCGAGGCCGACAGGCCGAGCTTCTCCCGCAGGATGTACGGTGCCCCGCCGATGAATCCCGACAGGCCGCAGAGCGTGAACGCCGCGAACAGCGCGTAGGCGCGGAAGCGCGCATCGCGCAGCAGTTCCAGCGGCGCGGCCGTCCAGTGGTCGTGGGGCCCGGCATGCGCCCGCGCCTGCGGCGGCGCCGGCCCGGCGGCGTCGCGCACCTGCGAGGCCGTGTAGGCCATCGCCAGCACGCCCAGCACGGCGAGGAACGCGAACGGCGCCGTCCAGCCGCCCCAGTCGGTGAGCAGCCCGCCGATCGAGGGTGCCACCAGCGGCGCGACCAGCGCCGCAAGCGCCGTCTGCGCGATCGCGGTGCTCGCAGCGTCCGGCGGGAAGTGGTCGTTGATCGCCGCGCGCGCCACTGCGGCGCCCGCGCCGATGCCGAACGCGAGCAGGAGCCGGCCGGCCACGACCACCGCGAGCGCTGGTGCGAGCAGCGCCATCGCGCAGCCGGCGAGGAACAGGCCGAGGCCACCGAGCATCACCACGCGCCGGCCGATCCGGTCCGACAGCGGGCCCGCGAACAGGTACCCGCCGGCGAGGCCGAGATAGGCGGAGGTGACCACGGTCTGCGTGGCGGCGACCGATGCGCCGAAGTGCGCCTGGATCTCGGGCAGCGAAGGCACCGTGGCCTGCTGCGAGAAGGCCGAGAGCGCGCCGATCATGGCCGCGGAGGCGACGATGCGCCGCGCGGCGGCGGTGTCGTGGGGGGAGTCGGTCACGGAGGCGGCGGAGTATACCTGCGCGGCCCGGCTCCGCTATGCTCGCGGCGCCATGAGTGAACCCAGCAAGACCTGGACGCCTCCCGCGCCTGCGCCGGAGCCCGCGTTCTTCGACAACCCCGCCATCGACAACCTCATCGCCGTCGTGCTCGAGCTCGGTGCGGAGCTGTGGGTGCAGCGCGAGCGCATGCGCGTCGTCGAGGCGCTGCTCGCGCAGAAGGGCATGGTCACCCCCGAACTGATCGAGCAGTACGTGCCCTCGGCCGAGGAGGTCGCGCGCAGCAAGGCGGAGCGCGACGCCTTCGTGAACCGGGTCTACGGCGCGTTCGCGCGCGAGACGGTCAAGGCCACGCCGGACGCCTGAGGCCGCGCCCGTGGCCGCCAGCGACTACATCGAGCGCATCCTCCGCGCCCGCGTCTACGACGTGGCGATCGAGTCGCCGCTCGACGCCGCGCCGCGCCTGTCGCGCCGGCTCGGCAACACCGTGCTGCTCAAGCGCGAGGACCTGCAGCCGGTGTTCTCGTTCAAGCTGCGCGGCGCGTACAACAAGATCGCCCAGCTCTCGAAGCACGTGGCGCAGCGCGGCGTGATCTGCGCCTCGGCCGGCAACCACGCGCAGGGCGTCGCGCTCGCCGCGCGCCGCCGCGGCATCCCCGCGCTCATCGTGATGCCGCAGACCACGCCGGCCATCAAGGTCCAGGCCGTGGTCGACCTCGGCGGCGAGGTCGTGCTGCACGGCGACGACTACGACTCCGCCTACGAGCGCGCGCTCGAGCTCGCGCGCGAGCGCAACCTCGTGTTCGTGCACCCGTTCGACGACCCGGACGTGATCGCAGGCCAGGGCACGATCGGCATGGAGATCGCGCGGCAGACCAGCGGCGAGCTCGACGCCGTGTTCGTGCCGGTGGGCGGCGGCGGGCTGATCGCCGGCATCGCCGTCTACCTCAAGTACCTCTACCCGCGGGTGCGCATCGTCGGCGTCAACGCCGCCGACTCCACGGCGATGCGCGACTCGCTCGAGCAGGGCCGGCGCGTGCAGCTCGAGCGCGTCGGGCTGTTCGCCGACGGCTGCGCCGTGCGGCGCGTGGGCGAGGAGACTTTCCGCATCGCCCGCGACCACGTCGACGAGATGATCCTGGTGGACACCGACGAGATATGCGCCGGCATTCAGGACATCTTCGAGGACACCCGCTCCATCGTCGAGCCGGCCGGTGCGCTGGCGGTGGCGGCCATCAAGAAGTACGTCGCGCGCGAGGGTTGCCGCGAGCGCCGTTTCGTCGCGATCAACTGCGGCGCCAACATGAACTTCGACCGCCTGCGCCACGTGGCCGAGCGCGCCGAGGTCGGCGCGCAGCGCGAGGCGCTGCTGGCGGTGCAGATTCCCGAGCAGCCGGGCAGCTTCCTGCGCTTCTGCAGGGCGCTCGGCCCGCGCAGCGTCACCGAGTTCAACTACCGTTACGACAGCGACGCCGCGGCGCAGATCTTCGTCGGCTTCGCGCTCTCGGGTGGCCGCGCCGAGCGCGACCAGGTCGTCGCGCGGCTGCGGACCGAGGGCTACGCCGTCACCGACCTGACCGATGACGAGATGGCCAAGCTGCACGTGCGCTACATGGTCGGCGGTCGCGCGCGCGGCCTGCAGCACGAGCGGCTGCTGCGCTTCGAGTTTCCCGAGCGGCCCGGCGCGCTGCTGCGCTTCCTCGAGGCGATCGGCGGGGGCTGGAACGTCTCGCTGTTCCACTACCGCAACCACGGTTCCGACTACGGCCGCGTGCTCGCCGGCATCCAGGTTCCACCTGCCACGCGCGAGGAGTTCCTGCTGCACCTCGACGAGCTGCACTATCCCTACACGGACGAAACCGCGAACCCGGCTTACCGGCTGTTCCTCGGCTCATGAGCGCTGACTGCTACGTCGCGGTCGTGCCGCCGCGCGAGGAATTCGTCGTGCTGCGCGGCCTGCGTCACCGGCTGCTGCGCTGGGGCCCGCCGTCGGCGGACCCGATCGTGCTGCTGCACGGCTTCCAGGACTGCAGCGACACCTTCCAGTTCCTCGTCGACGCGCTGCCGCGCGACTGGAGCTTCGTCGGCCTCGACTGGCGCGGCTTCGGCGGCAGCGAAGGCACCGGCCAGTCGTACTGGTTCCCCGACTACCTCGCCGACCTCGAGGCGCTGCTCGACACGCTCGAGGCGGCCGCGCCGGCCGCGCCGGCCGCGCTGGCTGCACCCGCGGCGCCGCGCGGCTGGCGCATCATCGGTCACAGCATGGGCGGCAACGTCGCCTCGCTGTACGCCGGTATCCGCCCCGGACGCGTGTCGCAGCTCGTCTCGCTGGAGGGCTTCGGGCTGCCGCGCAGCGTTCCCGCGGACGCGCCAGGCCGCTATCGCCAGTGGCTCGACCAGCTGCGCAAGCCCCCGCGCGGCTCGAACTACGGGTCCGTCGAGGAACTCGCCAACCTGCTCGCGCGTCGCGACCCGCGCCTGCCGCCTGCGCACGCGGCGTTCGTCGCGCGCGCCTGGACGCGCGAGGAGGGGCCACCGCTGGCGTTGCACTTCGATCCCTGGCACCGGCTGGTGAACCCGGTGCTCTACCGTCGCGAGGAAACCGAGGCCTGCTGGCGCGAGATCACGGCGCCGGTGCTGATGGTCGTGGGCGAGGAGTCGGAATATCGCCCGCGGCTCCTCGAGGACGGGTCCGACGCCGCGTTCCGTGCGCACTTCCGCCGGCTCACGATCGCCGCGCTGCCGGCGGTGGGTCACATGCTGCACCACGAAGATCCGGTCGCCGTGGCCGGCGTGATCTGTCCATGGCTGAGCGCGTGACGGCGCCCGTGACGGCGACCGTGAGCGTCACCGCGGCCTCGTATCGCGCGTTCGCCGCGTTCGTCGCTGTCGCGCTCGTGGGTCTGGTCTGGTCCGGCATCGGCCCGCACGACCGGCTGACCTGGTGGCTCGAGGTGTTCCCGGTCGTCGTGGCGCTGCCGCTGCTCGGGCTGACGATCCGCCGTTTCCCGCTTACCTGGCTCTGCTACGTGCTGATCGCGATGCACGCCGCAATCCTGATGCTCGGTGCCCACTACACCTACGCGCTCGTGCCCCTCGGCTTCTGGCTGCAGGAGCTGCTGGACTTCGCGCGCAACCCCTACGACCGGATCGGCCATCTCGCGCAGGGCTTCGTGCCGGCGATCGTGGCGCGCGAGCTGCTGCTGCGGCATACCCCGCTGCGCCGCGGCGGCTGGCTGTTCACGCTGGTCGCCGCCAGCTGCCTCGCGATCAGCGCCTGCTACGAGTTCCTCGAGTGGTGGGCCGCGATCATCGGCGGCGGCAGCGCCGAGGCCTTTCTCGGCACACAGGGCGACGTCTGGGACACCCAGTGGGACATGTTCCTCGCGCTGTGCGGTGCCATCGCTGCGCAGCTTCTGCTCGGCCGCATCCACGACCGCGCGCTGGCCGGCCTCGACTCCCGCTGACGGGAACTCGGCCCGTCGCGGCCGGTCTCAGCCTTCCCGACAGGGAGGTTCCGTGACCCAAACCGCCGCCTACCGCTGGGCCAGGAAGGTCGTGATCGGCGTGACCGGCTTCACCGTGCTGCTGGTCGGCCTGGCGATGATCGTGCTGCCGGGCCCCGCGATCATCGTGGTGCCGACCGGCCTCGCCATCCTCGGTCTCGAGTTCGCCTGGGCGCGCGCCTGGCTGGCGCGCGTCAGGTCGATGATGCCAGCGCTGCAAACTGCGCGAGCGCGCGTCGCGCCGTCTCCGGATCCGTCAGTGCGACGAACGCCAGGCCCGTGAGCGCGCCGCCGAGGTGCGCGTCATGGTTGATCCGGCCGGACGGGTGCCGGGCCGACCACCACGTCCAGCCCAGGTAGGCCACGGCGAACAGAGGCGCCGGGATCGGCACCGGGATCGGGATGATGAAGATCGACTGGTCCGGGAAGTACAGGATCGACGCGAACAGCACCGCGAGCACCGCGCCTGAGGCGCCCAGCGACGAGTACTGCGGATTGCGCCTGTGTTTCCACCACGTGCCGAGGCTGCCCACCAGCAGCCCCGCGAGATACAGCGTCGCGAATGCCGCGGTGCCGATTCGCCGCTCCAGTGCGAATCCGAAGAACAGGAACGTCAGCGAGTTGAACAGCAGGTGACCGAGGTCCGCGTGGATCACGCCGCTGGTCACCAGCGTGTGGTACTCGTGCCGGCGCAGCAGCCAGTACGGGCGCAGCAGGTTGCGGTCCAGCAGTCGCGGCAGCGCGTACAGCGCCAGCAGGCTGACGCCCACGTTGAGTGCCATGATCAGCGACGCGGCCGGGTTGGCCGCGAGATGGGCCGCGAGACTCATCGGGGGACCTCGCTCGACAGCCGCAAGCGAAAGCGGCTGCGGAAGATTTCCAGATGCCGCCGATTGTGCACCGATCGCAGCGCGTCGACGAGCGCGACCATGGGATAGAGGTCGTAGTCGCCCCGAATGGCGAACGGCAGCGTCGGGTAAAGCGGAAGCAGGCCCTGGCCGCGACAGCGCCACGGCGGGAAGGAGTCGTGGCTCAGGCCCCGCGGCACCAGTTGCGGCGCATCCTCAGGCCAGACCACGGCCTGATGGTGGGTGTTCAGCGACACGTCCGGAATGCTGACCTCGCCCATCATCGACAGCGCCAGGTACGAGGTGGGTACCCCATGCGTGTCGCCCGTGTAGACCGGCGGGAAGGTGTAGCGCATACCGTGCAGCACGAACTCGCCGATGGCGGGATCGCAACTCCGGATCAGGCCGTCGTGGTCGGTGGCAAGGCCCGCCAGCACCAGTCTTTGTGCCGCCCCATGCACCTCGAAGCGCGACAGCATCATCCAGT
>JBIIDW010000117.1:0-6525 GCA_044238215.1 Steroidobacteraceae bacterium | reverse complement strand
CACCAGCGCGCCCTGCTGCCCGCGCGGCACAGGGTGGCCGTCGCCGTCGAGCACCTCGAGCCGGTAACCGGGCACCGGCAGCGTCGGCGAACCCGGCTTCACCGGCAGCAGCCCGAGGCCGAGGCAGTTGGCGACCATCGGCCAGCCGGTCTCGGTCTGCCACCAGTGGTCGATGACGGGCCGGCCGAGCTTCTCGCCCGCCCAGCGCACGGTGTCCGGGTCGGCGCGCTCGCCGGCGAGGAACAGCGCGCGCAGGCCGCCGAGGTCCTGCTCGCGCATGAAGCGGCCCTCGGGGTCGTCGCGCTTGATCGCGCGGATCGCCGTCGGCGCGGTGAACAGCGTGCGCACGCGGTGGCGCGCGACGATGCGCCAGTAGGCACCGGCGTCGGGCGTGCCGACCGGCTTGCCCTCGTAGAGGATGCTGGTGCAGCCGTGCACCAGCGGCCCGTAGACGATGTAAGAGTGGCCGACGACCCAGCCGATGTCGGACGCCGCCCAGTACGTCTCGCCGGGCTGTGCGCCGTAGACGTTGGCCATCGACCAGGCGAGTCCGACGAGGTAGCCACCGGTGTCGCGCACCACGCCCTTGGGCTTGCCGGTGGTGCCGGAGGTGTAGAGCACGTAGAGCGGGTCGGTCGAGGCGACCGTGACCGGCGCGGCGGGTTCGGCGCCGCGCAGTGCTTCCTGCCAGTCGAGGTCGCGCCCCGGCGTCAGCGCCGCGATCGACTGCGGGCGCTGCAGCACGACGCAGCGCGCGGGCTGGTGCGCGGCGAGCGCGAGCGCCCGATCGAGCAGCGAGTGATAGTCGACCACGCGGCCGGGTTCGAGGCCGCAGGACGCCGACAGCACCAGCTTCGGTGCGGCGTCGTCGATGCGCACGGCGAGCTCGGGCGCGGCGAAGCCGCCGAACACCACCGAGTGGATCGCGCCGAGCCGCGCGCAGGCGAGCATCGCGAACACGGCCTCGGGCACCATCGGCATGTAGATGATCACCCGGTCGCCGCGCTCGAGGCCGAGCCGGCGCAGCGCGCCGGCGAGCCGGGCCACTTCGTCCTGCAGCTCGGCGTAGCTGATGGACCGCTCGCTGCCCGTCATCGCGCTGACGTGGATCAGCGCCGGCTGCGCGCCGCGGCCGGCCTCGACGTGGCGGTCGACGGCGTTGTGGCAGGCGTTGAGCCGGCCGTCCGGGAACCAGCGCGCCGAGGGCGTCGCGGCGGCGTCGAGCGCGCGCGCGGGCGGCCGTTCCCAGGACAGCGCCGCCGCGGCCTCGAGCCAGAACTTCCCCGGATCGGCCTGCCAGCGGGCGTATTCGTCGGCCTGGCTCATCGCCCCTCCAGCATCGCCCTCAGCCCGGGGAAGCCCGACCAGATCAGCACCGCCCCGAGCAGCAGCAGCGTCGACGGCACGACCAGCAGCGAGTACCTCACGAGCTCCGGCGCGCCGAACACGTAGTCGGTGAACACCGCCACGATCCACGGCCCGCCCGCCTGGCCGACCAGGTTGGCCACCAGCAGGTACAGCGCCACCAGCAGCCCGCGCATGCGCGCCGGGCAGATCACCGGGATCAGCGCTGGCCCCGCGCCGAAGGCCATCGTGCCGAAGAACACGGTTGCCGCGAGCGCCGCAACCGACAGTGCCACGGTGGGTGCGATCGGGAACGCGATGGCGAAGGGCACGGTGGCGAGCGCCGAGATCAGCGCCGTGCGCAGGTGGCCGTCGCGCCGGCCGCGCTGCTGGAACCAGTCCGACAGCCAGCCGCCGGTAATCACGCCGCCGGTGCCGCAGAACAGGAAGATCAGCCCGTAGGCGTAGCCGACGTCGGACGCGGCCCAGCCGTGATTGCGGATGAAGTGCGCCGGCACCCAGGCACCGAGCGAGAACTGCGCGGCGGCCAGGATCGACACGCCGCCGAACACCGCGCCGAACACGCGGCCGTTGTCGCGTACGAAGCCGAGCACCTCGGCGATCGTCGGCTTGTCCTCGTCCTTCGCCACCGGGCGTGCGGCCAGCGCCGAGCGCCGGCGCAGCGGCTCGCGTACCGTCAGGAAGAACAGCAGCGCGACCGCGAAGCCGGGCAGTGCGCCGATCACGAAGGCCGCTTCCCAGGGCTGCATGACGCCCAGCAGCGGCAGCGACACGACGTCGAGGGTCTCGAGGTGCGCGATGATGTAGCCGCCGGCCAGCAGCGCCACGCCCGACCCGATGAAGCTCGCGCCGGTGAACACGCTGAGCGGCAGCGACAGCCGCTGCGGCCGGAACAGGTCGCCGAGCATCGAGAATCCCGACGGCGTCAGCGTGGCTTCGGCGACGCCGACGAAGGTGCGCGCGGCGAACAGTTGCCAGAACGAGCGCGCGAGCCCGCAGGCGGCTGCCGCAACCGTCCAGACCACGATGCCGATCGTGATGATGATGCGGCGGTTGCCCGAGTCGGCGAGCCGGCCGAGTGGCACGGCGGCGATCGCGTAGAACAGCGCGAACGCGAGGCCCTGCAACAGGCTGATCTGGGTGTCGCTCAGCTGCAGGTCGGCTTTGATGTCCTCGACCAGCAGGTTGATGATCTGGCGGTCGATGAACGCCACCATCCCGCAGACGCAGAGGATGAAGACGACGTACCAGCCGTAGGCCTCGCTGGGCCAGGGCTTCTGCTCGGCGCCGGGTTCCGTTGCGTTCATGCGGCGCGCGCGAGCCCGCGGCGCCGCGCGAGGATCAGGTCGGAGGCTTTTTCGGCGATCATCATGGTGGCGGCGTTGGTGTTGGCAGCGATGAGGCGCGGCATGACCGAGGCGTCGGCGACGCTGAGGCCGGCGACGCCGCGCACGTCGAGCGCGGGCGAGACCACGGCGTCGTCGTCGATGCCCATCCGGCAGGTGCCGACGGGATGGTAGCCGAGGAAGGTCGTGCGCCGGACGTGCTCTTCCCACTGCGCGTCGCTCTGCACCGCGGGGCCCGGCAGGTACTCACCCGTGACCCAGGGCGCGAAGGCCGGTGCCGCCAGCAGCCGTCGCGCGATGCGCGCACCGGCGATCTGCCGGCGCAGGTCGTCGTCGTCGGCGAGCAGCGCGTGCTCGATGCGCGGCGGGGCGGCGGGGTCCGCCGAGCGCAGGTGCAGCCGGCCGCGGGTTCGTGGCCGGCAGGTGTTGACGACGATCGACACCGCCGGCCCGGTGTAGGGCAGGATGCCGCGCTCGTCGAACGAGAAGGCGAACGGTCCGAACAGGAACTGCAGGTCCGGGCAGGGCTCGGATGGGTCCGAGCGCAGGAACGCGACGGCGTGCGGGTAGGGGCTCGAGGCCGGGCCGCGGCCGGTGAGCAGCCAGCGCCCCGCGTTCAGCGCCATCCGCAGCGGCGTGGCGTCCTGGTTGTAGGTGCGCACGTTGACGCCGGCGCAGACCACGGAGTTCGGGTGTTCCTGCAGGTTGCCGCCGACGTCCGGCCGGTCGAGCCGTGGCGCGATACCGAGCGCCTGCAGCGCCGCGCCCGGGCCGATGCCGGAACGCATCAGCAGCGCCGGCGAACCCAGCGCCCCGGCCGCGAGCACGACCTCGCCGCCGGGCGCGAGCCGGCGCAGCGCCGACTCGCCCTGATCGCCGCCGCTGCCGCCGCCGCGCAGCAGCCGCACGCCGGTGCAGCGGAGGCCGTCGAACAGCAGTCCGGCCACCGCCGCATCCGTCTCGACCCGCAGGTTCGGGCGATGGCGCACGGGGTGCAGGAACGCCCTGGCGCTGCTCCAGCGCCAGCCGTTGCGTTGCGTGACCTGGGGCGGCGATGCGCCTTCCTGCACGCGGCCGTTGTAGTCGGGGTTCAGCGGCGCGCCGCACTGCGCCGCGGCTTCCAGGAACACGCCGCCGAGCGGGTGCGTGGTGCGCAGGCGCGAGACCTGCATCGGCCCGCCGCTGCCGCGCACGTCGGGCTCGCCGACCTCGGAGTTCTCGAGGCGCCGGAAACAGGGCAGCACCTCGTCATAAGACCAGCCGGCGTTGCCGAGCGCCGCCCAGCCGTCGAAGTCCTCGCGCGCGCCGCGCACGAACAGCATGCCGTTGATCGAGCTCGAGCCGCCGAGCGTGCGCCCCGCGGGCCAGAGGTCGACCTTGCCGAAGCGCGAGGGGTCGGGCTCGGCGAGGTGGCACCAGTCGAGCTTCGGGTTGCCGACGGCCTTGATGATGGCGGCGGGAACGTGGATGTAGGGTGAGCGGTCGGGCGGACCCGCCTCGAGCAGCAGCACGCGGACCGCGGGGTCGGCCGACAGCCGGTTGGCCAGCACGCAGCCCGCCGAGCCCGCGCCGACGACGATGTAGTCCCACTGATCCATGCGCGTGACGAGTGTCACTCCATCCGCCGTAGCCAGGCAATTCATTTCCGGGGCACAATCCATGCACCCGCCGCATTTCGGGCCGTGGCGGGCATCGCTGGGCACGGGGGTGCCATCAGGTGGAACTGCGCCAGCTGCGTCACTTCGTCGCGGTCGTCGACACCGCGAACCTGTCGCGTGCGGCGGACCGCGTCGCCATCAGCCAGCCCGCGCTCACGCGCAGCATCAAGAACCTCGAGGAGATGCTCGGCGTCGAGCTGCTCGAGCGCAAGCCACGCGGCGTGGCGCCGACCGAGGCCGGGCTGGCGCTCTACCACCACGCCCAGGTCGTGCTGAACGCCTGCCAGCGGCTGACGCGCGAGGTGCGCGAGCTCGAGCGGGGTGTCACCGGCACGGTGCATCTCGGCGTCGCTTCGATGTTCGCGACCCACGTCACCGGCGCCGTGGCCGAGGCGCTGGCCACCGCCCACCCGCGGCTCGCGCTGGTGGTCACCGAAGGGTTCTTCGAGGACCTGGTGCGGCGCATGATCGACGGCCGCCTCGACCTGATCTTCTCGAACTTCCCGCAGGTGGCGCTCGCCGCCGAGCTGGTGCAGGAGCCGCTGCTCAACGTGCGCGCGCTGCTCGTGGCCGGTCGCCAGCACCCGCTCGCGCAGCGGCGCGAGGTCACGCGCGCCGACCTGATCGCGCAGCGCTGGGTCATCGGCGACCAGCCGCACTCGCAGGACGCGTTCGAGAAGTACTTCTCGGTCGAGGGCCTGCCGGCGCCGCGCGACGTGTTCCGCACCAATTCGCTGAGCCTGATGATCGCGCTGGTGCAGAGCGGGCAATTCCTCAGCACGCTGGCCGAGCACCTGATCGGCCCGCAGCTGCAGTCCGGCGACATCCGCCGCCTGCCGATCGCCGACGCGGCGATCGAGCGCCAGGCGGGCCTGATCTACCGGCGCGGCGCGCCCGCACGCCCGGCAACGGGCTACGTCGTCGCGGAGTTCCGCAAGGTCTGCGCGCAACTGAGAGGCTGATCATGGGTAATCGCAAGCGCCTGCACCTATTGCCGGCGGTGCTGCTGGCCGCGCTCGGTGTCGCTGTGGCGCCGAGGCCGGCCGTCGCCCACGGGTACCAGGCGGGCACGCTGAAGATCCAGCACCCGTGGTCGCGGCCGACCGCGCCGGGCGTGGGCGTGGGCGTCGGCTACATGGTCATCGTCAACTCCGGGAAAGCCGACACGCTGCTGGCGGCGAGCACGCCGGCGGCGGATCGCGTCGAGTTGCACCTGACGCGGTTCGAGGCGGGCATGATGAAGATGCGGCAGGTGGAGCGCGTCGAGCTGCCCGCCGGCGCGACCGTGCGCCTCGAGCCCGGCGGCCTGCACATGATGCTGATCGGTCTGAAGCAGCCGCTCGCCGAGGGCGCCAGGCTGCCGCTGGTGCTGCGCTTCGGGAAGGCGGGCGAGGTCAAGGTCGAACTCGAGGTCGAGACGGACGGGCCGAAGTAGGTGATCTGGCCCGGTCAGATCGTCGCGAGGTGCCGCGGCGCCGCGCCGGGCACGAGCCGGAGGTCGATCCCGCGGTCATGGGCGAGGCGAGCGGCCTCGAGCAGCGCGATGAGTACGTTGACGTCGAGGAGCGCGCGCATCAGACGCCAAGGTCGTCGCGCAGCCGGTTGACCTGCTCGTTGGTGACCGGGTCCGAACCCGGTGCGGCCACCGCCGGCTGCGACAGCGCCCGCCGACCGACCCTCGCGACGTGCGAGTTCCTCGAGCGCGTCGAGTACCGGCGCATCGGTACGGCCACGCGGCTTTCTGTGCGGGTAATCTCTAGGCCCACCCGCCGAGGAATCCACGCCATGGACGTCTCCCGTCGACAGACCCTCGCCGCGCTGACTGGCGCCACCGCCACCACGCTGGTCGCCGCGACCCCCGCTGCCTTCGCCGCCAGCACGGGCGCATCCGGCCGGCCCGGAACGCGCGTCCCCGGCGCAAGCCTGCGGGGCCCGTCGATCGACCTGCTGACCCCGGAGGGCAACCTGCGCGCGATCGCGCGGCTGCAGGGCAACCTCGACCTCGAGTCCGACCGCTACACCTGGTACGACGGCGTCGTCTCGGCGGTGATCCCGGGACGCCAGGTGTTCAACCTGTTCGGCTTCCGCGGCATGGCCGCGTCGCGACTGGTGCCGCTCGGGAACGAGCCCGGCTATCGGCTGCTGAACCGCGAGTT
>JBIIDW010000116.1:0-6534 GCA_044238215.1 Steroidobacteraceae bacterium | reverse complement strand
TGCACCAGTTCCCGATCAAGCCGGGCCGCATCACGCTCGCCCGTCTCTCGCGGGCGCGCAACGCGCCGAAGCTCGTGATCGCGGGGGCCGAGGTGCTGCGACGGCCGA
The DNA here is from genome assembly GCA_044238215.1 of Steroidobacteraceae bacterium. Lineage (GTDB taxonomy): Bacteria > Pseudomonadota > Gammaproteobacteria > Steroidobacterales > Steroidobacteraceae > UBA964. Next base: position 6,426 of record JBIIDW010000116.1, on the reverse strand, counting down.
TGGCGTTCACCGGCTGCAGCGGCACGGTGCGCTTCGACCAGCCGGCAGGCGAGGTCAGCCGCCGCATCCTCGACGAGGCCCTCGAGCACCACTTCGCGCTGGCCTACGGCGACCACCGTGCCGCGCTGCGCTCGCTCGCGGCACGCTGGAACGTGCCCGTGCTCGAGCTCGCCTGACACCAAAGGAGCGCACGCGATGTCGTCGATGGATCCCGTCGCGCCGAACTGGGGCCGGATCGCGCCCGTGCGCGTCATCGGCGCGCCGCGGATCGAGGGCACCGAACTGCGCGTTCCGACCGACACGGGCGAGCTGCGCTGCACGCTGCACCCGGCCGGCCTGCGCCTGCGCAGCGCGAACGACGCACGCGACTACGGCATCCTCAGCGGCGACCTGGCGCCGCTACCGCTGCGGATGGTCGCAGCCGAGGGCGGCACGCTGGTGCGCGCCACAACGGCGGACGGCCAGGCGCTCGAGCTGCACGTCGGCCACGACCCGTGGAGCTTCGAGCTGCGCTGCGACGGGCGGATCGTGCAGCGCTCACCGACCGACGGGCATTTCGTGCGGCGCTTCCGGCTGCCGCCGCTGGCCCGCCACGACGGGCGCTGGTGGCTGACGCTGGAGCTCGGACCCGACACGCCGGTGTACGGCCTCGGCGAAAAGTCGGGTCGACTCGACAAGCGGGGCCAGCTGCTGCGCTCCTACAACCGCGACGCGCTCGGCCTGAACGCGGAGTGGAGCTACAAGAACGCGCCCTTCGCCTGGAGCCCCGAGGGTTGGGGCCTGTTCGTGCACACGGGCGCGCCGGTGACCCACGGCGTGGGCTACGGGCCGTGGTCGCAGCGCGCCTACCTGGCGTTGGTCGAGGACGATGCGCTCGACGCATTCATCTTCACCGGGAAAGACGGCGCGGCGCAGCTCGCGCAGTACACCGACCTCACGGGGCGGGCGCCGGTCCCTCCGGACTGGAGCCTCGGGGTGATCCTGTCGAAGGCCTATTACAAGGATTCCGCGGAGATCCTCGCGGTGGCGCGCGAGGTTCGCGAGCGCGGGATGCCCTGCGAGGTCATCACCTTCGACGGCCGCGCCTGGCAGGACACCGACACGCGCTTCGCGTTCGAGTGGTGCCCGAAGCGCTACCCGGATCCCAAACCGACCATCGCCGCGCTCAAGGCGATGGGGTTCCGGATCTGCGTCTGGGAGTACCCGCTGGTCTCCGTTCGCCACCCGCTGTTCGCCGAGCTTGCGGCGCGCGGCTGGCTGATCCGCGATGCGCGCAGCGGCGAGCCGTACCGCTACCAGTGGGACCCTGAACCCTTCGGCGCCGTACTCACGCAGCTGCCGGAATCGGGCCTGCTGGATTTCACCCATCCGGAGGCTTACGCCTACTGGCGCGACCGCCATCGCGAACTGTTCGAGCTCGGTGTCGACATGATCAAGGCCGACTTCGGCGAGCAGATCGAGCCGCACATGCTCGCCAGCGACGGCACCCAGGGCGACACGCTGCACAACGTCTATGCCCTGCTCTACAACCGCTGCGTCTACGAAGCCGCCGAGCGCTACGCGCGCGACGGCGCCTTCCTGTTCAGTCGCGCGGGCTGGTCCGGGTCGCAGCGCTACCCGTCGCAGTGGGGCGGCGACCCCCAGGCCGACTGGGGCGGACTGGCGGGCAACCTGCGCAGCGGCCTGAGCTGGGGGCTCACCGGCGCCCCCTATTACGCCACCGACGTCGGTGGCTTCTACGGCGACACGCGCGACCCGGTGCTCTACGTCCGCTGGATCCAGGCCGCGGTGTTCTCCGCCCACATGCGCCTGCACGGTATCGGCCCCCGCGAGCCCTGGAGCTACGGCCCGGAGGCGGAGCAGCTGGCCATGCAGGCGTTGCGTCTGCGCTACAGGCTGCTGCCCTACCTGCGGCTCGCGATGCAGCAGTCGGCGGCGTCCGGGCTGCCCGTGCAGCGTCCGATGGTCCTGGCGTTCCCCGGGGACCGTGCCGCCTGGGCCTTCGAGGACCAGTTCATGTTCGGCGAAGACCTGCTGGTCGCGCCGGTGCTGAACGCCAGCGGCGAGGTGACGGTCTACCTTCCGGAAGGCGACTGGCGCCGCTTCCCCGATCACATGCCGCTGCGCGGCGGACGCACCCGGAGCCTGCGGCTCGGCCTCGGCGAGATCGCCGTGTTCGCACGCGCGGGCGCCCGCATCCCCCTCGCCGCGGAAAGCGCGGCAGGCGGCGTCGACGCACCTGCCGCGGACCACTGGCTGGCCTGACCCCGGCCGCTCATTACCGATCGGCCTGGGCTTAGTCTCATGTCTTATATAAGGGTTGTAAGACACATTTCGGTCTGCTAGCGTCTCCTCACGCTCGGCCGTCCGTCCCGGTTGTGCCGTCGCAACAAGAGGGGAATCTCATGGCGAATCACAGCATCCCGGCGCTGGTGTCCTGCGCGGTCGCCGCAGCACTGCTGCCGATGACGTCCAATGCCCAGCAGGGCGACGCCGACAGCGGCCGTCTCGACGAAGTCGTGGTCACCGCGCAGAAGCGCGAACAGCGGCTCCAGGACGTGCCGATCGCGGTTTCCGTCGTCAGCGGCGCGCTCGCCGAGTCCACCGGCGGCTTCAACGTCGAGGCGCTGCGCACGCTGGTGCCCTCGCTGAACATCCGCAAGACCAACACCTCGCTGAACCAGTCGCTGTTCCTGCGCGGCGTGGGCACCATCAACTTCGCCATCGCGGCCCAGCCGAGCGTCGCCACCGTGCTCGACGGCGTGGTGCTGTCGTCGGCGGGCGAGGCCTTCGGCGACCTCTACGACATCGAGCGCGTCGAGGTGCTGCGCGGCCCGCAGGGCACGCTGTTCGGCAAGAACGCCTCGGCCGGCGTGGTGAACATCGTCTCCAAGCGCCCCGGCGACGAGATGAGCGGCTACCTCGACCTCGGCTGGTACGAAGACAACGAGATGCGCGTCAAGGGCGCGCTCGACATGCCGATTTCGGAGAACGTCCGTTCGCGCACCACGGTCACGCTGGGCAAGTTCGACGGCTATCTCGACAACATCTCCACGAGCGCCGGGGGCGGCAAGGCCAACGGCTACGACCGCAAGGGCATCCGCACCGTCTGGGAGATCGGCAGCAAGGGCAACCTCTGGACCTTCACCGGCGACTACCGCGAGTCCGACGACAACTGCTGCGTCGAGGTCATCGGCGTGGCTCCCACCGGCGCGTCGGGCGCCGCGTATGCGTCGATCTACAGCGGGGTCACCTTTGCCGGCGACGACACCCGCCAGGTCAAGCAGGACCTGCAGATGCGCTCGACCGAGAAGGCCTGGGGCCTCTCGCTCCAGGGCGACATCGACACCGGGATCGGCACCATCACCAGCATCACCGCCTACCGCACCTGGGACGCCACCGAGTTCCGCGAGGGCGACTGGATCGACGTGCCGGCACCTTACGTCGGCGGCGCGTTCGCGCGCCTGCACGACTTCGGCCCGCAGACCACCAAGACGATCTCGCAGGAGCTGCGCCTCGCCTCGAACGGCGGCGGCGCGGTCGACTACGTGCTCGGCCTCTACTACTCGAAGACCGATTCCGAGCGCTTCTTCCAGCGCAACGTGCTCAACTGCACGGCCAGCACCCTGCTGCCCGACGCCACCGGCCTGCGGCCCTGCCGTGCGGGTGCGTCGACTTTCGTCGACACCTTCTCCAACGCCACCTTCGGCGCCGACTTCAAGAACCTCGCCGCGTTTGCCGACGGCACCTGGAACATCTCGGACCGCTTCCGCGTGATCGGCGGCGTGCGCTGGACCCAGGACGATCTCAGCTACTTCCACAACCGCGTGCCGACGCCGTTCGCCGGCCAGCCCGGCATCCGCACCGACACCAGCGGATTCAGGGGCAGCAACGACTCCGACAACGTGTCGGGTCGCGCCGGCGTGCAGTGGGACATCAGCGACGACTTCATGGCGTATGCGTCGTACGCGCGCGGCTACAAGGGCCCGGCTTACAACGTGTTCTTCAACATGACCGTCAACAACACGCCGGTCATCGAGGCCGAGACCGCCGACTCCTACGAGATCGGCCTGAAGAGCACGCTGCTCGACGGCCGGGTGCTGCTGAACCTGGCGGCGTTCGACGCCCAGTACGACGACTTCCAGGCCAACAACTTCCTGTTCCTGAACGGCGCGCTGATCACCACGCTGACCAACGCCGGCAAGGTCTCCTCGAAGGGCTTCGAGATCGACCTGCAGGCGAAGCCCACCGACATGCTGACCATCGGTGCCGGCGCCGCCTACACCGACGCCAAGGTCGACAGCTTCTTCACCCCGCCCGGCCAGACCGCGACGGTGCGCGCCGGCACGAAGCTGCCGCTCGCGCCGGAGTGGAAGGCCTCGCTGTTCACGGAGCTGAACATTCCCATCGGTTCGTTCGTGCTGCAGCCCAACCTGCTGCTCGCCTACCAGAGCGAAAGCTTCTCCGACCTCAACGAGCCGGCGGCCCTGCGGATCCCGGGCTACACCACGATCGACCTGACGATTGCGCTGACCGACGAAAACGACCGCTTCCGGGTCGCCCTGGTCGGCCGCAACCTGACGGACGAGACCTACACGGTGCTGCGCACCGGCGGCGGTCCTAACGGCGGCACGGGTGGCGTGCCGCGGCTGCAGATCCCGCGTGACGCAGACCGTTACTTCGGCATCCAGGCCCGCTTCAACTTCGGCGGCCGCTGAACGACAATCGGAGCGTGACCCGAACGCTCGACAGCGCGATCCACTTCCTTTCGGCCACCAACGCCCCCATCACCCGATGGGGGCGTTCTTTTTCGGCGGCCCTGCTTGCGGTGATGCTCGCGGTGGCGGTGGCGCAGATCGCCTCGCGGGCGTTCTTCAACCACACGCTCGACTGGGCGGAGGAACTCGCGAGGATGGCGCTGGTCTGGTCGGTGCTGCTCGCGGCGCCGCTGGCTTATCGCAGCGGGGCGCACGTCGCCATCTCGGCCTTCGCCGAGGCGATTCCGCCGCGGCTGCTGTACTCGACGGCGCTGGCGCTGAACCTGCTCACGGCCTGGATCTGCGGCGTCTTCCTGCTCGAGAGCTTCGACTTCGTCGCCCGCGGCTTCACGATCGTGGCTTCCGCGGTGCCGCTGCCGATGGGGTGGGTCTACGCCATCGTGCCCGCCTCGCTGGCCGCGCTGCTGCTGGTGGCGATCGAGTGCGTGCTGCGGCTCGCGCGCGCGCTGCTCGAGGGCCGCTTCGATCTGCTGCTGTCGGGCGCCGTTCCCGTCGCCGACACGGACCGGGACGCCTGATGTCCGTCGCGTTCTTCTGGATCCTGATCCTGCTGCTGGCGCTCGGCACGCCAGTGGTGTTCGCACTGCTGATCAGCCCGGGCCTCAGCCTCGTGCTCGACGGCGAGACGCGCTACTTCCCCGCCCTGCTCGCCCGCCTGTACAACGGCATCGACAGCTTCCCGCTGCTCGCCGTGCCGTTCTTCATCCTCGCCGGCGAGCTGATGAACTCGGGCGGCATCACTGCCGCCATCGTGCGCTTCGCGCAGTCGCTGGTCGGCCACGTGCGCGGCGGGCTCGCGCAGGTGAACATCCTCTCGTCGATGCTGTTTGCCGGCATCTCCGGATCGGCCGTCGCCGACGCCTCGGCGATCGGCAAGATGCTGGTCCCCGCCATGGAGCGCGCCGGCTACACCCGTGCGTTCGCGGCCGCCGTCACCGCCGCCGCGGCCGTCATCGGCCCCATCATCCCGCCCTCCGGCATCATGGTGCTCTACGGCTTCGTGATGAACGTGTCGATCGGCGCGCTGTTCGCCGGCGGCGTCGTGCCGGGGCTGCTGATCGGCGTCGGTCTGATGCTGGTGACGCGCCTGCTGGCCGGGCGCTATCGCCTGCCCGCCGCGGCGCAGCGCGCGTCATGGCGCGAGCGCGGCCAGGCGTTCCGCGGCGCCTACCTCGCGCTGCTGATGCCGGTGATCCTGCTCGGCGGCATGCTCAGCGGCATCTTCACCGCCACCGAGGGCGCTGCGGTGGCCTGCGCTTATGCGCTGATCGTGTCGACCCTGGTGCTGCGCAGCGTCGACGGCGCGGAACTGCGCCGCATCTTCCGCAACACGGCCCTGCAGTCGAGCGTGATCCTGCTGCTGGTCGGCGCGGCGGTGACGCTGGGCTGGCTGGTCACGGTCTCCGGCATGGCCGAAGGCATCGCCCGGACGATGCTCGGCGTCACCAACGACATCTACCTGCTGCTGTTCCTGCTCAACGTGCTGCTGCTGCTCGTCGGCATGTTCCTCGACGCCGGCCCGGCCATCCTGATCCTCGGGCCCGTGCTGGCGCCGATCTTCATCGGCATGGGCGTCGACCCGGTGCATTTCGCGCTCGTGATGTGCGTGAATCTCACCGTCGGGCTCGCCACCCCGCCCATGGGCCTC
>JBIIDW010000115.1:0-6548 GCA_044238215.1 Steroidobacteraceae bacterium | reverse complement strand
CGTCTGGCGCACCGCGGCCCCGACGGCGAGGGCCAGCACCTGGAAGGCGGCGTCGGGCTGCACCACAAGCGGCTGGCGATCATCGACCTGCACACCGGCCGCCAGCCGATGTCGTTCGCGGGCGTCACGGTGGTGTTCAACGGCGAGATCTACAACTACCTCGAGCTTCGCGAGGCGCTGGGCCGGCGCGGCCACCGCTTCGAGACGTCCTCCGACACCGAGGTGCTGCTGAGGGCCTACCTCGAGCACGGCGTGGACTTCGTGCGCCACCTCAACGGCATGTTCGCCTGCCTGATCCTCGACTCGCGGCTCAACCGCCTGGTCGCCGCGCGCGACCACTTCGGGATCAAGCCGCTCTACTACCGGGTAGACGAGCGGCACGTGCTCTACGCGTCGGAGGTGAAGGCGCTGCTGGCGCACCCGGACGTGCGCGCCGAGGTCTGCCCGCAGGGTCTGCAGGACTACGTCACGTTCCAGTACACGCTCGGCGACTCGACGATGTTCCGCGGCATCCGCAAGCTGCCGCCGGCGCACGTGCAGGTGGTGGACCTCGCCTCGGGCCGCGTCCACACCGAGCGGTACTGGGAGCCGGATTTTTCGATGCACGCGCCGCTGCGCGAGGACGAGGTCGTGGAACAGTTGCGCGAACTGCTGGCCGACAGCGTTCGCCTGCAGATGCGCAGCGACGTGCCGGTGGGCGCCTACCTCAGCGGCGGCCTTGACTCGAGCACCGTGACGTTGCTGGCGGCGCAGCATTCCGCCGGCCCCCTGAAGACCTTCACCGGGGCCTTCAAGGAGGGTCCGGACTACGACGAGAGCCGCTGGGCGCAGATGGTGGCGAACGCCGCCGGCGCGCGCTCCTACCTGGTCTATCCGGGCGAGGACGACTTCGTCGACACGTTGCCCGGGCTCGTCTATCACATGGACGAGCCTGCCGCGGGCCCCGGGCTGTTCCCGCAGTTCATGGTGTCGCGCCTCGCGCGTCAGCACGTCAAGGTCTGTCTCGGCGGCCAGGGCGCCGACGAGATCTACGCGGGCTACGCCCGGTACTCGGTGGCGTACCTCGAGCAGGCCATGAAGGCGGCCGTGATGGGAGAGAGCGAGGAGGGCGCGCTCGCGATTCCGATCGAGGACATGGCCCGCGGACTCGGGTCGCTGCGGCGCTACGTCCCGATGCTGAAGCGTTTCCTCGAGCGCGACCTGTTCGCGCCGATGGACCAGCGCTACTTCCGGCTGGTCGACCGCACCGAGGGGATGCTGGAGCTCTACACGCCGGATTTCCGCCGCCAGCACGACTCCGGGGCGATGTTCGCGCGCTACGCTGCGGTGTTCAACCGGCCGGCCACGCCGTCCTACTTCGACCGGATGACCTACTTCGACATGATGACCAGCCTGCCGGCGCTGCTGCAGGTCGAGGACCGCGTCAGCATGGCGGTCTCGCTGGAGTCCCGCGTGCCGCTGCTGGACCGGCGCATGGTCGACCTGATGTGCCGGATCCCGCCGAACGTGAAGTTCCGCAGCGCCGAGATCAAGTACATCTTCAAGCGCGCCGTCGAGTCGACGCTGCCGGGCGAGGTGCTGCGGCGCGAGGACAAGATGGGATTCCCGGTGCCGCTGCAGCACTGGGCGCGCGGGCGCGCCCGCGACTTCTTCCACGACGTGCTGCTGTCGCGCGCCTGCCGCGAGCGCGGGCTGTTCGACCCCGCCGCGGTCGAGCGGCTCATCGATCAGGACCGCGCCTACGGGCGCGCGCTCTGGGGCCTGCTGCAGCTCGAATTGTGGCACCAGACGTTCATCGACCCCCCCGGAGGCCCCGTTCATGCCCCTGTCATTCCGTAGCCCCGACGATTACGACTGGAGCGTCCGCAAGATCGCGGTCGTCGGCCCCGGCATCGTCGGCATGCCGATGGCGGCCCTGCTGGCGCACGCGCGGGTCCGCATAGGCTCCGACGCGCCGGCCAGGGTCGTCGTGCTCCAGCGCAACTCCCCGACCTCCGGCTGGAAGGTCGACGCGATCAACCGCGGCGAGTCCGTGATCGGCGGCGTCGAGCCGGCGCTCGACGACATCACGCGCGACGCGGTTCGTGAGGGCATCCTCTACGCATCGCACGACTATGCGGACGCGGCTGATGCCGACGTCGTGCTGGTCAGCATCCAGACCGACCGCAAGGGACTCGGTCCGGACTACGGCCCGCTGTTCGAGGGCCTGCACGGCATAGCGCGCGCGCTGCGCGACAGGCCCGCCGGCAACGTGCCGGTGGTCGTGTTCGAATCGACGCTGGCGCCGTCGAGCATGCAGACGGTGGTGCGCGAGTTGTTCGCGGAGCACGGCCTCGTCGAAGGGCGCGACGTGCTGCTCGGCAACAGCCCCAACCGCGTGATGCCGGGTCGACTCGTCGAGCGGGTGGCCGCCTCGGACAAGCTGGTCGCAGGCCTCCACCCGCTGACCCCGCGTCTGGTGAGCCGGCTGTATGCGCACATCGTCACGCGCGGCGTGCTGCACCAGACCAACAGCATGACGGCGGAAGTCGTCAAGACGCTGGAGAACGCCTACCGCGACGTGCGCATCGCCTTCGCCGCGGAGGTCGTGCGCTGGTGCGACGACCACGACGTGTCGTTCTATGCGGTACGCGACGCGGTCAACGCGCGCGTTTCCCAGGTCGACGCGGCCTCGGCCAGCGCGACGGCCGTACCGAGCGGCGGGGTGCTCGTGCCGACGGTCGGGGTGGGCGGGCACTGCCTGCCGAAGGACGGCATCCTGCTGTGGTGGCGGCGACTCGAATCCGCCGGTGCCTCGGCCTCTTGCTCGCCCTCGGGCGGTGCGGCGCGCGATCCCGGTGAACTGAGCCTGATCCTCGAGGCGCGCCGCATCAACGACGAGTCGCCGGCCGCCACGGTGGCACTGGCCGAGCGCGCGCTCGGGTCGCTGGGCGGCCGCCGCGTCGCGCTGCTCGGCGCGGCCTACCGCTTCGATTCCGAGGACACGCGCAATTCGCCGACGCTCGCGCTCGCGGACCAGCTGCGGGCGGCGGGTTGCGACCTGCGGATCCATGACCCCTACGTGCCGCCGCGCGACGCCAACCTCGCGAAGCATGGCCTGACCGGATTCTTCACCCAGGATCTGGACGCCGCCCTGGACGGCGCCGAAGTCGCCATCGTCTGCACCGGGCACGCGGTCTATGCGCAGGGACTCGCGGCGCTCCGCGCGGCCGGTCCCTCTCTGCAGGGGATCGTCGACGGTGCGAACGCGTTTCGCGCCGCCGACGTCGAGGCGCTCGGCCTGCGCTACGTCGGCATCGGTCGCGGCCGGCAGGCGCCGGACGGCGCCTTCGTCGACTTCGTGGAGCGGTCGTTCCGCGCCGTCGAGCGCGGCGTGGCCAACGAGGTCGAGGCGCTGGCGCAGTTCCTCAACGCTTACTACGCGGCGGATGAGTACAACAAGGTCCGGCTCGACGAGGTGCGCAGGCTCGCGGGCACCTGCCCGACAGGTTGCGCGATCGCCCCGACCGGCGCAGCCGATGCGCCGCGCTACGGGCGGTTCGTCAGCCGGCTCGCGGCTCGGGCGGCGGCCGCCTCCGGCGCGTGAGTCGCGCGGCGCGCGTCGCTGCGGGCCTGCTGCTCGGCGCCGCGCTGCTGGCGTGGCTGATCGCCACGGTCGATCTGCGTGGCGCGGCGGCGGCGGCCCGCGCCGCCACGCCCGGCTCCGTCGCCGGGATCGGTGGGCTGACGCTCGCCTTCCTGCTGCTGAAGACCTGGCGCTGGCGCGTTCTGCTCGGTGAGATGCCGGCGCCGCGTCGGCTGCTGCTGCGCGGCGTCATGCTCGGCTCCGCGCTCAACTACGTGCTGCCGCAGGCCGGCGAGGCCGCGCGCGTCGCGATCCTGCACGACGGTCCGCGACGGCCGCCGGCCGCATTGCTCGCGAGCATCGCGGCCGAGCGGGTCATGGACATGCTCGCGGTGGCGCTGCTGGCGTCGATCGTGGCGACCGGCCCCGCCGGCGCCGTGGGCGGGCTGCCGGTCGCCCCCGTGCTGCTGGCCTGCTCGCTCGCTGCGGTGGGGATCGTGGCGCTCGCGATCCGCGCGCCGGCGGGATTCGCGGAGGGACTCGCTCGCGGCGTCGCGTGGGCCGGTGCGGGCGCCGCAGACAGCGTGCGCCGGCACGCGCGCGACGCCATCGCCGGGCTGCAGCCGCTGCGCTCACCCCGGGTCGTCGCCGCGGCGTTCGCGCTGTCGGCCCTGCAGTGGGCCTGCATGGCCGGCGCCGTCGCGCTGGCGATGGCGGGCGTCGGACTTGCGCCAGAGCCTTCCGCCGCCGCGCTGACCACCGTCGTGCTGGTGGCGGGGCTGCTGCTGCCGAGCGCTCCCGGCTACGCCGGCACGACCCAGGCCGCATTCGTCGTCGCGCTGGCCCCGCTCGGCAATGACCCCGGTTCCGCGCTGGCGGCTTCCCTCGTCTACAACGTGGTGGTCGTCGGGACGGTGCTGGTCGTGGCGCTGCCGTTCGCGCTGCCGCGCGGTGGCGGGCCGGGGCGGCAGCCGTGACCGCTGAGGCGTTGCGCTGCCCCGTCTGCGGCGGCGCCGGGCGGCCGTGGCGGACGCTGCGCGCGCACCTGCTGCTCGACTGCGGCCTTTGCACGCACCGCTGGTGCGAGCCCGGTGACGTCGTCGGGCACGTGGAGCGGAACTACGGCGACGATTACTTCCACGGCGGCGGCGCGGGCTACGTCGATTACCTCGGGCAGCGTGACCTGCAGGTGGAGCGCGGTCGCCGCTACGGCGCGCTGCTGCGCCGTCATGCCCCCGCCGGCGGGCGCCTGCTCGACGTCGGCGCGGCGGCCGGCTTCGTGCTGCGCGGCTTCGTCGCGGCGGGCTGGGAGGGAACGGGGCTCGAGCCCAATGCCGCGATGGTGCAGCACGGTCGGGAGGCCGAGGGCGTGGACCTGCGGCGCGGCACGCTCGAGACCCTCGAGGCCGACGCGGGCTTCGACGCGGTCGCGCTGCTGCAGGTCGTCGCGCACCTGCCGGACGTGGGCAGCGCGATGGCGCGCGTGGCGCGGGCACTGCGGCCGGGCGGACTCTGCCTCGTCGAGACCTGGGATCGCGACAGCCTCGCGGCGCGCCTGCAGGGCGCTCGCTGGCACGAGTACAGCCCGCCGACGGTGCTGCACTGGTTCTCGCGGCGGACGCTCGCCGCGCTCGGGGCGCGCCACGGGCTGCATACCGTGGCCAGCGGACGACCACTGCGCTGGCTGACCGCGCGGCACGCCGTCTCGCTGCTCGCTCACGTCGCCGGCGCCTCTGCCGCGCCGACCGCGCTGCTGCGGGCCGTGCCGGCCGCCCTGCGCCTGCCATACCCGCCCGTCGACCTGTTCTGGTCGATCCTGCGCAGGGGCGACGCCGCTTCCTAGACGCAGGTCAAGGTTCGCACGGCGCCGACGCGGCATCTTCGTCTGCCGGGTCGCCAGCGGCGCGACCCCGAACGGCGGACGGCAGCGATTATGTTAAAGAAGCGCGTGGTCATTCCCGAGGGCCGGATCCGGCTCGGCATCGTGGGCTGCGGGCGCATATCGTCCCGGCATTTCGAGGCCATCGAGCGGCACGCCACCGACCTCGAGCTCGCCGCCGTCTGCGACTCCGACGGCGCGGTCGCGGCCGAGGCGGGGCGGCGTCATCGCGTGCCGTCCTACACCTGCCTCGAGGCGATGCTGCGCGAGGCGCGGCTGCACGGCATCGTGCTGTGCACGCCGAGCGGGCTGCACCCGGCGCAGGCGGTGCGTGGCGCCGCGGCCGGCGTCCACGTGATCACCGAGAAGCCGATGGCCACCCGCTGGCACGACGGACTCGAGATGGTGCGCGCCTGCGATGCCGCCGGCGTCAACCTGTTCGTCGTCAAGCAGAACCGCTGCAACGCGACGCTGCAGGCGCTGCGCCAGGCAGTGCGCGAGCGGCGGTTCGGTCGCATCTTCATGGTCAACATCAACGTGTTCTGGAGCCGGCCGCAGGAGTACTACGACAGCGCGGACTGGCGCGGCACCTGGGAATTCGACGGCGGCGCGCTGATGAACCAGGCGAGCCACTACGTCGATCTGGTCGACTGGCTGATCGGGCCGGTCGAGAGCGTGCAGGCCTACGTCGGCACGCAGGCCCGCAACATCCAGGTCGAGGACTCGGCGGTGATCAGCGTGCGCTGGCGCTCGGGGGCGCTGGGCTCGGTCAATGCCACGATGCTGGCCTATGCGCGCAACTTCGAAGGATCGATCACGGTCCTCGGCGAGACCGGCACGGTGCGCATCGGCGGCGTGGCCGTCAACGAGATCCAGCACTGGGAGTTCGCCGAGCCCCGACCGGAGGACGAGCACGTGCGCGACGCGAGCTACGCCACCTCCTCGGTCTACGGCTTCGGTCATGCCGCCTACTACGACAACGTCGTGGCGACGCTGCGCGGCCGCGCCCAGGCGGAGACCGACGGTCGCGAGGGACTGCGCTCGCTCGAGATACTCATTGCGAGTTATCTTTCCGCGCGCGACGGCCGCCGCGTCGCGCTGCCG
>JBIIDW010000114.1:0-6612 GCA_044238215.1 Steroidobacteraceae bacterium | reverse complement strand
GCCGGGACCATGTACCGCAGTGTAGCGAACGGATCCGCTTCCGCGCGCCGTTACCTCAGGCCTCGCGGAACTCGAACATCTCCTCGTTCGGCCCACGCACCAGCATGATCCGGCGCTCGCCATCGGCCCAGCGCACCCGCACCGGCGCCTGGAACACGGCGAAGCCGGCCTCCCGGACCCGTGCGCACAGCGCGTCGAGGTCGTCCGTGGCGTGCGTCATCAGCGAAAAGCCCAGCCGGCCCGGGCGCATGCGCCCGGCGAGCCGCGTTCCGGCGGCGCCGTCGAAGTGAACCACGAGAATCTTGCCGCTGGGCTCGCCCGGGGCGGCGTAGAGCAGCCAGTGGATCCGCGTGCCTCGCGGCACGCCGGTCAGCTCGCAGGCGAGGTCCAGGAACTCGGGCGCGGTCTCCGTGTCGACCAGCGCCGAGAGACCGAGCACGTCACCATAGAAACGCCGGGTGCGCTCGACGTCGCCGCCGACGACCGACACGGTAGCCACCTCGCTGAAGCCCTGCGGCGACAGTACGCCGCGCAGTTGCTCGGTGCTGTGGCGATGCCCGACCATCAGCAGCAGCGGCACGCCGTCGGGCCCCCAGAACACGAACTCCTCGCTGATGGAGTCGCCCACTTCGTGGCGGATCGGCGCCGAGCGGGCCGCGTAGCCGGCAGAGACGATGCGCTGGTAGAGCGGGAGGATCGGGTCGGCCACGTAGAAGTCGATCGCCTTCGGACCGACGTCGGCAGGGCCGTCGTGACGGCCCGGCCCGGAGTGCACGCGGACGCGGGTGGACGCCGCCGGCTGGTACTGCGCGAGCCGCAACCGGCCGAACGGATGGCCCTCGCAAGAGAGCTCGGCAACGGCAACCCGGGTTCCCGGGGTCAGGTGCCACGCGGCCGCGAGCGCGTCGGTGTCGAAGCGCTGCTCGAGGCGCAGGCCCATGACGCCCTGGAACAGTTCCAGCGCCCTCGCCAGGTCGCCCACCCCCACCGTCACCGACTCGATCGCCGTCACCATGGCTGCAACCTCCCCTGCCCGCCGAGCGCGCTGCGTCGCCGCAATGATTGCCGGGATGGCGGCCGTTGCGCCAGCATCGGGGCTCGATTCCCGCCGCTGGAGTGCCGTCATGAACAGGTCCGCCACCGACCGCCTCGCCACCCGGGCCCTGCCCGCCATCGCCGCGCTCGCCATGTCCTGCGCGGGCGCGGCGCGCGCAGCGGAGCCCGCTGCCACCAACGTGATCCGCAATCCCACCGGCGGCTACACGCACCGCACGGTCGAGATCCCGCCGGGCTCGCGGATCCTGTACATCAGCGGCCAGACCGCGACCGACGACAAGGGCTACACGCCGCCGGACGCCGCGACGCAGGCGGAGATCGTCTACCAGCGCATCCTGCGCTCGCTGGCCGACGCGGGGATGGGCCCGCAGGACCTGGTCAAGACGACGGTCTACCTCGTCGACCCGGCCGACATCGGCGCGCTGGTGCGCGCCGGCCAGAAATACAACCCGGGTGGCCGCCAGGCCGGCACGCTGGTCTACGTCAAGGCGCTGGCCCTGCCCGAGGTCAGGGTCGAGATCGAGGCCGTCGCCGCGCGGCTGCCATAGGCGCCGCCGCTACCAGGGCAGTTGCTCGCCGGTCCACAGCCAGAACCGTCCCGAGCGCTCGAGGTCGAGGCCGTCGATGACCCGGCGCACGCCCGCGATGCTCGGCGGTGCCTCGAGCGGCGCCATCGCTCCGCCCATGCGCGTGCGGATCCAGCCCGGGCAGAACGCCGCGGTGGCGATGCCGCGCGGCGCGAGGTCGCGCGCGAGCGTGCGGATGACCATGTTGAGCGCCGCCTTGCTGCTGCGGTAGGCATGGATGCCGCCCTTGCTGCGTTCGATCGAGCCTTCGATGGACGAGATCGCCACGATCCGCCGCTGCGCGCTGGCGGCGACGTGCTCGACGAAGGCTTCGGCCATCTTCATCGGCGCCATGGTGTTCACGCGGATCACCTCGGACCAGATGCCGTAGTCGATCGAGCCGAAGGTCTGCCGCGGGTCGCGGCCGTCGACCGGTCGCGGACCGAACACACCGGCATTGTTCAGCAGCACGTCGATGGGCTGGCCGGCGAGGTTCCGGGCCAGTGCGTCGATCGCACCGAAGTCAGCGACGTCCAGCGCCCGCAGCTCGAGCGCCGGGTGCGCTGCGGCGAGTGCGTGCAGCTCCGCGGCGGCCGAGGGTTCGCGGCAGGCGGCGATCACGCGCCAGCCTGCTGCCGCGTACTGGCGCGCGAACTCGAGACCCAGGCCGCGGTTTGCGCCGGTGACGAGTACCGTCGGCACGCGGGGCTCAGCCGAGCCCGAGCACGCCGGGGTTCATCAGGCCGCGAGGGTCCAGCTGCGCCTTGATCGACGCCAGCAATGCGTCGGCCTGCGGGTCGAGGCGGCGACGGTACGGATAGCTGCGACCGAGCTGGAAGTGCGCCGCGCCGTGCTGCGCGTAGAGCGCGACGAGGTCGCGCTTGAACTGGTCGACCCAGGCCCGCGCCTCGGGGTTCGGCGGATAGGCCGGCAGCTTCATCAGCACCTCGTGCTCGAGCACGCGCTCGTGGTACGCGGTGCGGGCATCCGGCCAGTAGATGGCGATCTCGTACAGGAACCCCGCCTGCCCCACCGGGCTGAACATGCCGCCCGTCCAGACGCCGAGCCGCTCCATGTCGGCGCTGCGCGTCTCGTAGAACGCCATCAGCGCCTCGTGGAAGCCGACCACGTCGGCGTGGCGCAGCACGCCGTGCAGCGGCACCCAGCGCTCGCCCCGCGGCCCGAGCACGTTGTTCAGCGGAGCGAAAGGCAGCGTGCGGACGAAGCCCGGGACGCTGTTGGGAATCTCCTTGCCGAAGCGGGTCATCACGGCCCGGAGCCGCTTCGCCTTCGCGCCGGCGTCGGCAGCGTCGACACCCTCGACGATGAAGTGGTGCATCCACTCGCCCGCGCGCATCGCGCGCTGGCCGGCGAGCGCCATTCCCGCCAGCTGCTTGAGACCCGAGAGCTTTCCGGGGGCCGCCTTGAGCACCTGGCCGGCGAGCGCGGTCTTGGTGCCGAGGCCCTCCTGCCGCGCGATCTGGCCCTGCGACAGCGCGAGGTCGATGCCGAAGTTTTCGTCGTCGAGGTGCTCGAGCTGCGCCTCGCGCACGGCCGCGTGGTAGGCCGTGAAGTCATCGAACGCGAACGACAGCGCCTCGAAGGCCTCGCGTCGGCGCAGCAGCGGCAGCCGGATCGCGACCTTGATGCCGAGCGCGCCGCAGTCACCCGTGAACAGTCCCGTGAGGTCGGGACCATAGTTGCGCGAGGCGACCGTCGGCGCCGTCGTCAGCAGCTCGCCCGAGGCCAGCACCACGTCCATGGACAGCACCGACGGCGCCGAAACGCCGTACGCGCCGCTGCCGTGGCTGAGGCTGTTCTGGCTGACGCTGCCGCCGATCGTCGCCGCGATGCCGGAGAACGGACCCCAGAACGGCGTGCGCAGGCCGCGTTCGGCCAGCGCGGCGCGCAGCGCCGCCCAGGTGGCCCCGGGCCCGACGCTGACCACGGCATTCGGCTCGTCGATGTCGATGGCGTCGAGAGCCGAGGTGTCGAACAGCACGTGGCCGCCGGCGGACTGCACGTAGCCATCGGTATACGAGGCGCCGCCGCCGCGCGGCACCATGGCCACGCCGGCCGCTGCGCAGGCACGCACCGCGGCCTGCAGTGCGGCCACGCTCGGCGGACGCACGACGGCCAGCGGCGCCCCGGCGCCCCGATAGACGTCGTGGCGGAAGAACTCGATGGACGCGGGGTCGTCGAGCACGCCGGCGGAGCCGACGGCGGATTCGAGCGCGGCGCGCAGCTGCAGGGGGGCGGAGGGAACGGCGTTCACGGCGATGGGCTCCGTACAAATTCGGCGACGTCCACGATCATGACGGCCCCGCGAGCCGATTTCGAGGCAGGCCCCGGCCGATTGCCAGCCTGCGGTTCGCCGGACCGTGGATCAGAGCCCCCGAGCCCGGGCGAACTCCAGCAGTTCCCCCGCCCAGCGCAGCGGCTCCCGCATCATCGAGAATGACCCGCCGGGTGAAAACACCCGGTAGGCGAAGTCCGGTCGCAGCCGCACGGCACGCTGGTCGTTGGCGTGCAGCGAATCCGCCGAGTCGCTGAGCACCAGCGTCGGGGCGCGAATGGCCAGCAGGTCCGGCGCCAGATCGTGCCCGAAAACCGCCCGATAGACCGGGGTGCTCGGCCCGGCGAGCACCGAGCCCAGCGTGGCCCAGGTGATGCTCGACAGCGACTGCTCGTCGATGCCGGCGAAGCGGCCGATACCGGTGAAGGTGCTGGAGAAGTGACCGCCGTCCGGCTGCAGCGCCAGCGGCGGCGGCGATCGCGACAGCCGTTCGGCACGCTCGGCAGCGTCGTAGAGCGGCACCCCGTGCAGGACCACGCCCGCGGTCAGCGCCGGGTGGCGCGCCGCGAACGCCGCGGCGATGGCCGCCCCCGTGTGGTGGCCCGCAACGATCACGCGATCGAGCGCCAGGTGCTCGCACAGCTGGCGCAGGTTGTCGGCCAGGTCCGCGACCGTGATCCCGTCCGGGGCCGGGTCACTGGACCCATAACCGGGATTGTCCGAGGTGACCGCCCGCCGCCCCGCGCGCGCCAGCGCCGGCTGGATGTCGACATACTGGGCAAGCCCGATCGGCGTCTGGTGGACGAGCAGGAACGCGGCACCGCCACCCTCGCCCAGCGAGCGGTAATGGATCTGCCCGAAGCGCCCGGGCGCGTAGCCCTTGCCGCCCGAAAGCGCCCTGCCGCCCAGCCAGGCGGAGCCCACTCCGGCCAGTGCCGGACCGGGTTGGCCCTGCCCCTCGGCCGCCGCGACTGCCGGTGATCCGCTCGTCATCGTGCCTCCAGTGCCGACCTGCGCAGCCAGCGTCGCCGCGACGCCACCGACGAAATCCCTGCGATCCATCGTCTCAGAACGGAATCAGCTTCTCGCCGAGCAGCTTGCCGTAGGCCATCGCCGGCATCGCCATCATGCCGCCGACGAACGCAAAACCCTGCGTCTGCCCGGAGCCGAGGATCTCGCCCGCGGCGTAGAGGTTCGGGATGGCGCTGCCGTCGGGCCGCACGACCCGCAGGCCATCGTCCACGGCCAGCCCCACCGTCGAGGTCACCGACGCACCCTGCTGCCGGATCGCGTAGAACGGCCCGCTGGAGATCGGCGCCGGCATGTGCTCGCGCCCGAAGGCGTCGCGGCCCGCGGCGCGGCCCGCGTTGTAGTCGTTCACGGTCGCCACGACGCGCGCCGGATCGAGACCGATGCGGCGCGCCAGCTCCTCAATCGTGTCGGCGCGCGTGAGCGGGAATTTAACGTTGAACGCCTCGGCCATCTGCTCGCGCGACCAGCCGTAGATCATCGGCTCCGCCTGGTCGAAGATCGCCTGGTCGAAGATCACCCAGTAGCGCAGGTTCGGCTGCTCCAGCAGCACGTGCTCGCGCACGTCGACGCTGGGCTCGTCCTCGCGGATGAAGCGGCGCCCCTCGCAGTTGACGTAGATCTCCCAGGGCATGCGCTCGTTCGGATAGGTGTTCACCCTGCCGAGGATCGGGCTCGGGAAGTTGTCGTCCTCCAGCAGCCAGCCGAAATTGCTGAGGTACTTGTCGCGGCCACGCAGGTAGCCTCCCGCGGCCACGCCGAGCTCGTGGCCGGTGCCGACGTCGAAGCGGTAGGCGGCGCGCGCGTAAAGCGGCCGGCCCACCATCCTCTCGAACATCTCGGCGCTGCCGGCGTAACCGCCGCAGGCGAGCAGCACGTTGCGCGCCCGGACGCGCCGGCGCACACCGTCGGCCGCCTCGGCCTCCACCCCTTCGATCGCCCCCGCCCCGGACTGCAGCAGCCCGACCACCCGCGTCCCGAGCTGCAGCGTCACGGTGCCCCGCGCGACCTGCTCGTCGACGCACTTGATCAGCACCTTGGCGATCGAGCGCCCCCAGTCCTTGCCCCAGTAGTAGCGCGGCACGCTGTACGGCTCGTGGGCGCTGGCGATCGCCGGGCACTGCGGGAGCACCTCGAAGCCGTTGTCCATCAGCCAGTCGAAGGTCGCGGCCGCGTTGAAGATCGCCAGCCGCGCGAGCGGCACGTCGATCGTGCCCTTGCTGATCCGGATCGCCTCCTCGAGGTGCAGCTCCGGCGAGTCCTCGATGCCCTTTTCCTTCTGCAGCCTGGTCCCGGCGGCGCTGATCTGGCCGTGGGCCACCAGCAGCGCGCCGCCGAGTTCCGGCGCCGCGTCGACCAGCAGCACGCGGCCACCGCGCTGGCCGGCGAACGCGGCCGCCGTGAGCCCTGCGGTGCCGCCGCCCATGATCACCAGGTCCCATTCACGCTCGTGCCAGGCGAGGCCCGCGTCGCTCAGTGCCGCCGTGCCGCTCATGTTGCATCCTCCGTCATGGATTCGTCCGTCCGCGCCCCGTCGTCGGCAGGGCGAGTTCCTGCAGCAGCGTCGGCGGCGCCGTGCCCGCTGCAACCTGTCGATGCACCGCGCGCCGCGCGATGGCGTAGAGCAGGCTCGCCGCAAGCAGCGACGGCACGACCACCGCGGCG
>JBIIDW010000113.1:0-6721 GCA_044238215.1 Steroidobacteraceae bacterium | reverse complement strand
GCTACGTACTCGCCGTGGCGCGCACGATCGGCGAGAACCTCGCGCAGTACCGGATCGTCATCGACAAGTCGACCGTGCCGGTGGGCACGGCGGACCGCGTGCGTGCGGAGATTCTCGCCGCGCTGCGGCGGCGGCAGGCCGTCGTCGAGTTCGACGTGGTCTCGAACCCGGAATTCCTGAAGGAGGGCGCCGCCATCGCCGACTTCATGAAGCCCGACCGGGTGGTGATCGGCACCGACAACGCGCGGACCACGGAGCTGATGCGCGCGCTGTACGAGCCGTTCACCCGCAACAGGGACCGGCTGATCGTCATGGACGTGCGCTCGGCCGAACTGACGAAGTACGCCGCCAACGCGATGCTGGCGACGAAGATCTCCTTCATCAACGAACTCGCCGGCATCGCCGAGCGCGTCGGGGCGGACATCGAGCAGGTCAGGCGCGGGATCGGCTCGGACTCGCGGATCGGCTCGGCCTTCATCTACCCGGGCGCCGGATACGGCGGATCCTGCTTTCCCAAGGACGTGCAGGCACTGGTGCGCACGGCGAGTTCGGTCGGCGCGGCTTCCAGCGTGCTGCAGGCCGTGGAGGACGTTAACCGCCGCCAGAAGCAGGTACTGTTTGATCGCCTGCGGAGCCACTTCGGCGGTGACCTGCAAGGGCGCACCATCGCGGTTTGGGGTCTGGCCTTCAAGCCCAACACCGACGACATGCGCGAGGCGCCCAGCCGCATCCTGCTCGAGAGTCTCTGGGAGGCCGGGGCCCGCGTCCGCGCCTACGACCCGGTGGCGATGGACGAGGCCCGGCGGATCTACGGCGAGCGCCCGGACCTGGTGCTTTGCCGGAGCGCGCCCGACGCGCTGCGCGGCGCCGACGTTCTGGCGATCGTCACGGAGTGGCAGGAGTTCCGCAGCCCCGACTTCGACGCGATGCGAGCGGCGCTCGCGCAGCCGGTCATCGTCGACGGGCGCAACCTCTACGACCCGGCGCTGATGAAGCGCCTGGGATTCACCTACTACGGCATCGGCCGCGGCGCGTCCGTGGCGGGTGCCGTCCCAACCGCTTCGGACGCCGCATCATGAAGAAAGCGCTGATCACCGGAATCACGGGCCAGGACGGGGCGTACCTCGCCGAGTTCCTGCTGCGCAGGGGTTACGAGGTCCACGGCGTCAAGCGCCGGTCCTCCTCATTCAACACCGAGCGCATCGACCACCTCTACCAGGATCCGCACGAGCCCAGCCCCCGGCTGCGGCTGCACTACGGGGACCTGACGGACTCGACCAACCTCACGCGCGTGATCCAGCAGGTCCAGCCCGACGAGATCTACAACCTGGCTGCCCAGAGCCACGTCGCCGTGTCCTTCGAGACCCCGGAGTACACGGCCAACGCCGACGCCGTCGGCACCCTGCGAATCCTCGAGGCGATCCGCATCCTCGGACTGGAAAAGAAAACACGCTTCTACCAGGCCTCGACCTCTGAGCTGTACGGCCTCGTGCAGGAAATCCCGCAGACGGAGCGCACGCCGTTCTATCCGCGCTCGCCCTACGGCGTCGCCAAGCTGTACGCGTACTGGATCACGGTCAACTACCGTGAGGCCTACGGCATCTATGCCTGCAACGGCATCCTTTTCAACCACGAGTCGCCGCTGCGCGGCGAGACCTTCGTCAGCCGCAAGATCACGCGTGCGCTGGCGCGCATCAAGGAAGGCCTCCAGGACTGCGTGTACATGGGCAACATGGACGCCCGCCGCGACTGGGGCCACGCCCGCGACTACGTCGAGGCGCAGTGGCTGATGCTGCAGCAGCAGGCCCCGCAGGACTTCGTGATCGCCACGGGTGTGCAGTACTCGGTCCGCGACTTCGTCGAGCGCGCGGGTGCGCTGCTCGGCATGAAGGTCGAGTGGCGCGGCAAGGGGCTCGACGAGACGGGCGTGGACGCCGTGACGGGGCGGACGATCCTGCGCATCGATCCGCGCTACTTCCGGCCCACCGAGGTCGAGACGCTGCTGGGCGACGCGTCCAAGGCGCGCCGCGAACTCGGCTGGCAGCCGCGCACCAGCTTCGACGACCTCGTTCGCGAGATGGTGGAGTCGGACCTGCGGATCGCGCAGCGCGACGCCCACGTCAAGCGCGGCGGGTTCCGCGCGCCCGACTTCCACGAGTGAGCCGGCATGACTGAACCGACGCTCGCGAGCGACGCGCGGATCTTCGTCGCCGGTCACCGCGGGCTGGTGGGCTCGGCGATCCACCGGCTGCTCGAGCGTCGCGGCTTCAGCAACCTGCTGCTGCGCCGCAGCGCGGAACTCGACCTGCGAGATGCGGCGGCGGTCGACGGGTTCTTCGCCCGCGAGCGGCCCGAATACGTGTTCCTGGCGGCGGCGCGCGTCGGCGGCATCCACGCGAACGATACCCGCCCGGCGGAGTTCATCCGCGACAACCTGCTGATCCAGACCAGCGTGATCGACGCGGCCTGGCGGCACGGCGCGCGCAAGCTGCTGTTCCTCGGCTCGAGCTGCATCTACCCGAAGCTCGCCCCGCAGCCGCTGCGCGAGGAATACCTGCTGACCGGCGCGCTCGAGCCCACCAACGAGTGGTACGCGATCGCCAAGATCGCCGGCCTCAAGATGTGCCAGGCCTATCGCCGGCAATACGGCTTCGACGCGATCTCGGCGATGCCGACCAACCTCTACGGGCCCGGCGACAACTTCGACCTGCAGACCTCCCACGTGCTTCCCGCGCTGCTGCGCAAACTGCACGAGGCTCACGCGGCCGGTGCGGCGGAGGTGCCGATCTGGGGCAGCGGCAGGCCACGACGCGAGTTCCTGCACGTCGACGATCTGGCCTCGGCCTGCCTGTACCTGATGGAGCGCTATTCCGACGAGTCGACGATCAACGTCGGCTGGGGCGAGGACCTGTCGATCACCGAGCTCGCCGAGGCGGCCGCCGAGGTCGTCGGTTTCCGTGGCCGCTTCTTCTACGACTCGTCGAAGCCCGACGGCACGCCGCGCAAGCTGCTCGACACGTCCCGGCTGTCGGCGCTCGGCTGGCGGCCGTCGATACGGCTGCGCGAGGGCCTCGAATCCACCTATCGCTGGTACGTCGACAACGTCGCCAGTGGAGGCACCCGATGCTGATCCCGGTCATCCTTTCCGGCGGCGCCGGCACGCGGCTGTGGCCGCTCTCGCGCGAGCTCTATCCGAAGCAGCTGCTGGCCCTGGCAGGCGGGGAGCGCACGATGCTGCAGGACACCGTGGCGCGCCTGCACGGGCTTCCCGACCTCGGGGCGCCGGTGGTCGTGTGCAACGAGTCGCATCGGTTCATGGTCGCCGAGCAGCTGCTGCAGCAGGGCGTCTCCGGGACCCGCATCGTCCTCGAGCCGGTGGGGCGCAACACGGCGCCGGCGATCGCTCTCGCCGCCCACGCAGCGCTCGAGGGGGCGACCGACGGCGATCCGCTGATGCTCGTGCTGCCGGCCGATCACGTGATCCGCGACCCGGCGGCCTTCCGCGTCGCGGTGAGCGTTGCGATGCCGGCGGCCGCGTCGGGTCGTCTCGTCACCTTCGGCGTCGTCGCCCGGCAGCCCGAGACCGGTTACGGCTACATCCGCCGCGCCGCGGGCGAGGGGCCGGTCTACGGGATCGAGCGCTTCGTCGAGAAGCCCGACGCGGCGACGGCCGCCGGCTTCGTGGCCTCGGGCGACTACTACTGGAACAGCGGCATGTTCCTGTTCGGCGCGCGTCGTTACCTCGCCGAGCTCGAGGCGCAGGCTCCGGACATCGCCGCGGCCTGCGCGGCCGCGTGGTCGGCCGCCCGACGCGACCTCGACTTCATCCGGGTCGGCGAGGCGCCGTTCCAGGCCTGCCGCAGCGACTCGATCGACTACGCGGTGATGGAGCGGACCACCGACGCGGTCGTGACGCCCCTGGACGCTGGCTGGAGCGACGTGGGCTCGTGGTCATCGCTGCACGATGCGATCGAGCGGGACGGCGCGGGCAACGTCACGCGCGGCGATGTCATCGCCGAGGACACCCACGATTCCTTCCTCTACTCCGGCAGTCGCCTGGTGGCGACCGTGGGGCTTGCCGGGCACGTGGTCATCGAAACCAAGGATGCGGTGCTGGTCGCGCCCCGCGACCGCGTCCAGGACGTCAAGAAGCTGGTCGCGCGCATCAAGGCCGACGGACGGGGCGAGCATTCGCTGCACCGCGAGGTGTTCCGGCCCTGGGGCAGCTACGACAGCATCGAGAACGGCGAGCGCTATCAGGTCAAGCGCCTGACCGTGAAGCCCGGCGCGTCGATGTCGCTGCAGCTGCACCATCACCGCGCCGAGCACTGGATCGTGGTCTCGGGCACGGCCCGGATCACCCGCAACGACGAGGTGTTCCTGCTCGAGGAGAACCAGTCGACGTACATTCCGCTGGGCGCGCGGCACCGCATCGAGAACCCGGGCAAGATCCCCCTGCACATCATCGAGGTGCAGTCGGGAAGCTACCTCGGCGAGGACGACATCGTGCGTTTCGAGGACCGCTACGGCAGGGAGGGTTCCAACTCGTGAACCTCGACAGCTTCAAGGCCTACGACGTCCGTGGTCGCATCCCCGACGAGATCAACGAGGACCTCGCGTATGCAATCGGCCGCGCCTACGCGGGCTTCGTGCGGCCGCGCCGCGTGGCGGTGGGCCGCGACATCCGGCTGACGAGCGCCACGCTGGCCGACGCGCTGTGTGCCGGCCTGCAGGACTCCGGCGTCGACGTCGCCGACATCGGCCTGTGCGGAACCGAGGGCGTCTATTACGCCACGGCGGCCGAGGGTCTCGACGGCGGCATCATGGTCACTGCCAGCCACAACCCGCCGGACTACAACGGCATGAAGTTCGTGCGTGAGGGCTCGCGGCCGATCAGCGCCGACACCGGACTGCGGGACATGGCCGCGATGATCCGCGACAACCGTCTGCCGCCGCGTGCGGCCCGGCGTGGGGAGCGCACGGCGCTCGACACCCGCGCGCGGTACGTCGAGCACCTTCTCGGCTACGTCGATCGCGCGCGCCTTCAACCGATGAAGGTGGTGGTGAACGCGGGCAACGGCGGCGCGGGATCGTTCGTCGACCTGCTGGAGCCGCACCTGCCGTTCGACTTCGTCAAGGTCCACCACGAGCCCGACGGCACGTTTCCCAACGGCGTGCCCAACCCGATGCTGGCCGAGAACCGCGCTCCCACGGCTGAGGCGATCCGCCGCACCGGTGCGAGGCTGGGTCTGGCCTGGGACGGGGACTTCGATCGCTGCTTCTTCTTCGACGAGACCGGCCTGTTCGTCGAGGGTTATTACCTCGTCGGCCTGCTGGCGGCGTCGTTCCTCGAGAAGGAACCTGGCGCACGCATCGTGCATGACCCGCGGCTGACCTGGAACACGCTGGACATCGTGCAGCGCGCCGGTGGCACGCCCGTGCTCTGCAAGTCGGGGCACGCGTTCATCAAGGCCAAGATGCGCGAGGTCGACGGCGCCTACGGCGGCGAGATGAGCGCCCACCACTACTTCCGCGACTTTGCCTACTGCGACAGCGGCATGGTTCCCTGGCTGCTGGTGCTGGAGCGCATGAGCGTCTCCGGGCGCACGCTGTCGGAACTGGTCGGCGAGCGCATGCGCCTCTTCCCCTGCAGCGGCGAGATCAATCGCCGCATTCCGGATGGCAAGGCCGCGATCGCCGCAGTCCAGTCGCACTACGCGGCGTCGGCTGCGTCCGTGGACTTCACCGACGGACTGTCGCTGGAGTTTGCCGAGTGGCGGCTGAACCTGCGCTCGTCCAACACCGAGCCGCTGATCCGCCTGAACGTCGAGGCCCGGGGCAGTGCGACCCTGATGCAGGAGCGCACCGACGAAGTGCTCGGACTGCTCGGGCGCCTGGGCGCGACCGAGCCGGGCGCGCACTAGCTGCGGCCGCCGCAGCCGGTCGTCGCTAGCGCCAGCACTCCTCAGTGTTGTCCTCGCCGGTGTCGCGGATCGCCGTGCGGCGACCGGACTCGTCGACCGTGAACGCGGCGCAGCGCGTGTCGTCCTGCTGCGCGCCGCCCGGAACCGGCGTGGCGCGCAGTGAGTAGCCGGTCGGGGTCAGGGTGACCTGCAGCGCGTACAGGCCGTTGGCTGTAATGCCAGGGAGGCCGAGGCCGCCCGGCGGCACGGCCGCGACATCGGCGGCGTAGCGGTTGTACTGCAGGAAGTAGCGTTCCTGGGCTGCCCGGGCCTGGGTCAGCGCCTGGCGGGCCTCCGTACGCTGCGTGCGCTGCACGTAGCTGCGATAGCTCGGCACCGCGATCGCCATCAGGATGGCGGCGATGACCATCGCCACGAGCAGCTCCACCAGGGTGAAGCCCCTCGTGCGCTGCATCATGGCGGACCCTCGCCCGAGGTCCGCTGCCACCAGGTGCGAACGACGCTGCCCGGCACCACGCAGCGGCGGAGCACCTCGACGCCGACCACGCACAGCCCCCGGCGGCCCAGCGGGTCGGTGCCGTCGGGCAGGGTGTCCTCCCCGGGTTCGCGCGAGATGCCGCTCTCGAGCGCGAGCGTCACTTCGCCGGCAATGCCCGACTGCACGAGCTGGGTCGAGACGTCCGCGCCATCGATGACTTCGTCGTCGTTGAAGTCCACCGCCGGGCGCCCGTTGTCCACCTTGAGGGCGTAGGCACGGTTGATGCCGCTGGCGGGCAGGCAGGGGTCTGCGGAAGCCG
>JBIIDW010000112.1:0-6765 GCA_044238215.1 Steroidobacteraceae bacterium | reverse complement strand
TGGCGCTCGCGGGGGGTGTGGCGTTCCAGCTCTACCAGCTCCACCGCCTCGATTACTGGCTGCGGCACCGCAGCATCGTCGATCCGCCCGGGAGCGGCGGTCTCTGGGGCGACGTGATCGCCCAGGTGGGCCGGCTGCACCGCCGCAAGAACTTCCACAAGCAGCGGATCATCGGTCTGTTCCGTGAACTCAGGCGCAGCACGGCATCGATGCCCGACGGTGTCGTCGCGCTGAACCCCGACAACGAGATCCTGTGGTTCAACCGGCGGGCATCGGAGCTGCTCGGGCTCCGGCGTCAGACCGACGTCGGCCTGCGTATCGACAACCTCGTGCGCCACCCGGACTTCAGCCGCTACCTGCGGTCCCGCCAGTTCGGGGCGGGGCTGTTCGTCCATCCCAAGGTCGGTGAGCCGACGTGCCTGGAGTTCCAGGCCGTGCCGTATGGCGCCGGCCAGCTGTTCCTCATCGTCCGCGATGCAACCCGCCAGAGCCAGCTGGAGCGCATGCGCAAGGATTTCGTGGCCAACGCTTCGCACGAGCTGCGTTCGCCGCTGACGGTGATCGCGGGATACCTCGAGACGCTGTCCGGGGATCCGGACGTCGATGCCGCGCTGCGCCCTCCGCTGGAGGAAATGCGCCGGCAGGCACAGCGGATGACGGCCATCATCTCCGACCTCCTGGAGCTGTCGCGCCTCGAGGCCAGCGACGAGGAAGTCGGCGGTGAGCCACTGGACGTCGAAGGACTGGTCCAGCAGTTGCGCAAGGATGCGCTGGCGCGCAGCGACCGCGGTCGCGACGTGCGCATCGAGGTCGCCCCGGGCTCATGGCTGCGTGCGGACCAGGGTCTGGTCCATTCGGCGTTCTGGAACCTCGTCGACAACGCGCTCAAGTACTCGCCCCCGGGAGGGCGGATCGACCTGAAGTGGTGGGTCGATCCCCGGGGCGGGCACTTCTCCGTGAGCGACTCCGGCCCCGGCATCCCCTCAGAGCACCTGCCCAGGCTGACGGAGCGGTTCTACCGCGTCGACCCAGGGCGTGCCCGCGCGACAGGCGGCTCCGGCCTCGGACTGGCGATCGTCCGCCACGTGCTGCAGCGCCACGGTGCCGAACTCGAGATCCGCAGTGCCGAGGGCAAGGGCAGCACCTTCACCTGCCATTTCCCGCCGGCGCGCCTGGTCGAACCCCCCGCGGCACGCGAAACCGCTTGATCGCATTGCGGCGCCCTGCCACGACGCTGCTATCCTCTTCAACGTGAGCCGGCTTCGGTGCCGGCAGGATCACCGAAAATGGAAAAGGCCGACCTCTCCCAGCACATCTCCCGGCGCTTCAACGAGGACCTCGAACGCGTTCGCAACAAGGTGCTCTCGATGGGCGGATTCGTCGAGCAGCAGCTCGCCAAGGCGGTCACGGCACTCGTCGACGGCGACAGCCTGATGGGCGAAACGGTGGCGCGCGACGACTACCAGGTCAACAGCATGGAGGTCTCGATCGACGAGGAGTGCTCGCGCATCCTGGCGACCCGTGCGCCGGCGGCGGGCGACCTGCGGGTCATCGTCGCCATCATCAAGGCCATCACCGACCTGGAGCGCATGGGCGACGAGTGCGAGAAGATCGGCTACATCGCCTCACGTCTCGCCTCGCAGGAGCGGCCGGCCGACAAGTACCGCGAGGTGAAGCACCTCGGGCGGGTCGTCCAGGACATGGTTCACGACGCGCTGGACGCCTTCGCGCGCATGGACGCCGAAGCGGCGTTGAAGGTGGCCCGCCAGGACCGCCTGGTCGACGAGGAGTACGAGGCGATCCAGCGCCAGTCCATCACGTTCATGATGGAGGACCCCAGGTCCATCCGGCGCGCGCTGGACGTGATGTGGATCGTCCGTGCGCTGGAGCGTATCGGCGATCACGCCAAGAACATCTGCGAGTACGTGATCTACATGGTCCACGGCAAGGACGTCCGGCACATTCGCCTCGAAGACGTCGAGTCCGAGTTGCGGGGCCACGCGCGCTGATGGCGTCGCGGCGCGTGTGGGGCAACGCCGCCGGGGCCGCGGCCTGCGCTGCTCTGCTCGGCTACGCCCTCTACGCGGAGAAGATCCTCGGCTTCGAGCCCTGTCCCCTGTGCATGTTCCAGCGATTCGGGGTGCTGGCCCTTGGCGTGGCGTTTCTCGTCGCGGCCCTGCACTCCCGTCGCGGCCCGGTGGGCGATTCGATCCACTCGGCCCTGCTGCTGCTCGTCGCCGCGTTCCCGGCCTACGTCGCCGGGCGCCACGTCTGGATCCAGTCCCAGCCGGAGGGATCCGTGCCGTCCTGCGGGGCCTCGCTGGACTTCATGCTCGACGTCTTCCCGCTGATGACGGTCGTGAGGAAGGTGCTCACCGGGGCAGGGGAGTGCGCGAAAGTCGACTGGAGCCTGCTCGGGTTGTCGATGCCTGCCTGGGTGCTGCTGGCGGTCGTTGCGCTGGCGGCCTGGGGCCTGTGGGTCAACCTTCCCCGGCGGGCAGCAGTTCGCGCCTGATTTCGCCGAGGGCCTCTCCGGACAGGGTCTCGGTCGCGAGCAGACGGGCGATTCCCTTCTCCAGCACTTCGCGGCGCGCGGCCAGCAGGCGCGAGGCTTCCACGAACGCCTGCGACACCGTCGCCGACACCGCGGCGTCGATCCGCTCGGCGGTGGCCTCGCTGTAGAACCGCCCGACGCTCGCCATGGGCGCTTCACCGCCGAGGAACGAGCGGCGCTCCGGCTCCCAGGACACCAGCCCCAGCGTCTCGTCCATGCCGAAGCGCAGCACGAGTGCGCGGGCGATCTCGGTCGCCTTGGCGAGGTCGTCGGCCGCGCCCGTCGACGGTTCGCCCAGCACCAGCATCTCCGCCGCGCGGCCCGCCAGCAGCACGGTGAGTTTCGCGCGGATCTCGCCGCGGCTGAGCAGGAACCGGTCCTCGGTGGGGCGCTGGATCGTGTACCCGAGTGCGCCGACGCCGCGCGGGATGATCGATACCTTCTGCACGGGGTCCGTTCCCGGAAGGCACATTGCGACGAGGGCATGTCCCATCTCGTGGCAGGCCACGGTGCGACGCTCGCGGGCGTTGAGGACCCGGCTCTTTTTCTCGAGGCCCGCCACGATCCTCTCGATAGCGGCAGTGAAGTCGTCGAGCGTCACGGCGTCGGCGCCGCGCCGCGTCGCGAGCAGCGCGGCTTCGTTCACCAGGTTCGCCAGGTCCGCGCCGGCGAATCCGGGGGTCATCGCGGCCACGGCCGCCAGATCGGCGTCTGCGGCGACCTTGATCCGCTTCGCGTGCACCCGCAGCACGTCGATGCGCCCTTTCAGGTCCGGCCGGTCGACGAGGACCTGGCGGTCAAAGCGCCCGGCGCGCAGCAGCGCGGGGTCGAGGATCTCCGGCCGATTGGTCGCGCCCAGAATGATCACGCCCCCCGACGGATCGAAGCCGTCCATCTCCGCGAGGAGCTGGTTCAGTGTCTGCTCCTTCTCGTCGTGCCCGCCCCAGCCGTAGGCACCGCGCGCCCTGCCGAGCGCGTCGAGTTCGTCGATGAAGATGATCGCGGGCGCGCTACGGCGCGCCTGCTCGAACAGGTCGCGCACCCGCGCGGCACCGACGCCGACGAACATCTCCACGAACTCGGCCCCGTTGGTCGAGAGGAAGGTCACCCGGGCTTCGCCCGCCAGTGCACGAGCGAGCAGTGTCTTGCCGGTGCCGGGCGGGCCGACCAGCAGGACGCCCTTGGGGATGCGTGCACCCAGCCGTCCGTACCGCTGCGGGTCGCGCAGGAAGTCGACGATCTCCTGCAGTTCCGCCTTGGCCTCGTCGACGCCAGCGACGTCGGCGAACGTGACTCCGGTGGATTTTTCCATCAGCACCTTGGCGTGGCTCTTGCCGATCGACAGGAAGCTGGACGTCCCCGGACGGTCGCCCAGCCTGCGCAGCAGGAAGTACCAGAGGCCGAACATGAGCGCGGCGGGCACGATCCACGACAGGACCATCGGGATCCAGGTGCTGTCGTGTTCGCGCGAGTAGGGCACCCCGAAGCGCTCGAGACGCGCGGCAGTGTCGGGCTCGACACGCTCGGCAAGCAGTTCACGCTTGCCGCGCGCGTCCGGGGTCTTGAGCCAGGCGTGGATGCGCCGGTCCGAGACGACCACGCGCTCCACGCGACCTTCCACCAGCGCCTGCTCCACTGCGCTGTAGGGAACGACCTCTACCCGTCCGGCTTGCGTCCACCAGGACTGGAAAAGCAGCAGCGCGCCGAGCATCAGCAGCGCATAGGCGACATCGAGCGACTTGTATCGGTCTTTCATGGCGGGGCCCCGGGGCAAGCGGCCGGTCGAGGCTAACGCAGCGCGCGCCGGATGTAATACGTACGCAACACCGGCCGGCTATAACCCGTGGCAGATGCGGATACTGATGGTCTCAGACGTCTATTTTCCCCGGGTCAACGGGGTGTCGACGTCGATCCAGACTTTCCGCGACGACCTGCTCGCGATGGGGCACCGTTGCGCGCTCGTGGCGCCGGACTACCCCGAGGCGCCAGCCCGGCCTGACGACGCGGACGTTGTCCGCGTCCTGTCGCGCCGCGTGCCGCGCGACCCCGAGGACCGGCTGCTTTCGTATCGGCGGCTCATGCGGTGGGCAAGGCGCGTCGGTCGGGGTGAATTCGACCTCGTGCACGTGCAGACGCCGTTTGCGGCGCACTATGCGGGAGTCGCCACCGCCCGGCGCCTGGGCGTGCCCGTCGTCGCGACCTACCACACCTACTTCGAGCACTACCTGCAGCACTACCTGCCAATCGTGCCTGCCGTCTGGGCGAGGGCGATTGCCCGGCGCGCCACGGTCTCGCAGTGCAGCCAGGTCGCGGCGGTCGTGTCACCGTCCCGGCAGATGGCGGAGGCGCTGCAGGCCTACGGCATCCGGACGCCCATCGAGGTGTTGCCGACCGGGCTGCCCGGGAGCCGGTTCGCGCAGGGTGACCGTGCACGCTTCAGGAGCGCGCACGGGATCGATGCGAACCGACCGATGGCGCTGTTCGTCGGGCGCGCCGCTCACGAGAAGAACATTGATTTCCTCGTGCGAATGGTGCCGGCGCTGCTGCGCCGGACCCCTGACGCACTGCTCGTGATAGCGGGGGAGGGGCCTGCAGAGGCCCACCTGCGGCGACTGGTCAGCGAGCTGCAGGTCGGGTCGAACGTTCGGTTCATCGGCTATCTCGACCGCGAAACGGGGCTTCGGGACTGCTACAGCGCCGCGGACGTGTTCGTCTTCGCGTCGCGCACCGAGACCCAGGGTCTCGTGCTGCTCGAGGCCATGGCCCAGGGCACTCCGGTCGTTTCCACGGCGGCGATGGGTACGGTGGACGTCCTGCGGGGCACCACGGGTGCGATCGTCGCCGTGGAGGACCACGAGCAGTTCGCCGCCGCGGTGGCCGGGGTCCTGTCGGACCCGGGACTCAGGGCCCGGCTGCGGGCGGGGGCGGTGCAGGATGCGAGGCGCTGGTCTTCCCGGGAACTGGCCGGGCGCCTGCTGGGCTTCTACGAGCGGGTGCTCGGAGGGTGCAAACCATGACGGTTGCGGCGTTGTTCCTTCGGGTCGACCAGGCCGAGCGCCGGCTCTGCATCGCGGCTAACGCCGCGGCGCGCCGCCGGGCGTGGCGCAGCCTATTCAGAACCGTTAGCCGGCTGGGCGATGGCGTGTTCTGGTACGTGCTGATCGCACTGATGCCGTTGCTGCTGGGCGGGCGTGGGTGGTTCGTCGCGGTGCAGATGCTCGGCACCGGCGCCGTCGGCCTGCTGGTCTACCGCGCGCTGAAGAACCGGCTGGTCAGGGAGCGGCCGTTCGTCGGGCTGGTCGGCATCGAGTGCGCCATGCCGCCTCTGGATCGCTACAGCTTCCCGTCGGGCCACACGCTGCACGCCGTGCTGTTCACGGTGCTCGCGGTCGAGGCGATTCCCGCGCTGGCCGGCGTGCTGGTCCCGTTCGCCAGCCTGGTGGCAGCCTCGCGCGTGGTGCTCGGGCTGCACTACCCGTCGGACGTCATCGCGGGTGGGGCGCTGGGCGGCGCGCTCGCCGCGGCGAGCATCGCCCTGTTCGGCTGACGGCGGCCGCTCAGGAAGGGCCTGCCGGCCCCGCGGGATCAGGCGAGCAGGCGCTCGAGGACGCCGAGGTACATGGAGTGCAGGGCGTCGATCTCCTCTACGCGGACGCACTCGTTGACCTTGTGGATGGTGGCGTTGACGACGCCGAGTTCGACCACCTGGGCGCCCATGGGCGCAATGAAGCGCCCGTCGGAGGTACCCCCGCCCGTGGACAGCTTCGGGGACCTCCCACACACCGCGCGCACCGCCTCGACCGCAGCGCTCGAGAGCGGCCCGGGCGGCGTGTAGAACGGCTCGCCCGACACGTACCACTCGAGCGTGTAGCGCACGCCATGGCGCCGCAGGATCTGCTCGACGGTGTCCTTGAGCGTGTCGATGCTCTGTACCGGCGAGTAACGCAGGTTGAAGCGCGCGCGCAGCTCCCCGGGGATCACGTTCGGGGCGCCGGTGCCGGCATTGAGGTTCGAGATCTGGAACGTGGTCGGCTGGAAGAACTCGTTGCCGCGGTCCCACTCGCGCGCGGTGAGTTCCGCGAGCGCGGGGGCGAGCGTGTGGACCGGGTTCTCGGCCAGCTGCGGGTAGGCCACGTGACCCTGCACGCCGTGCACGGTGAGCCGGCCGGAGAGGGACCCCCGCCGGCCGATCTTGATCGTGTCGCCGACCT
>JBIIDW010000111.1:0-6786 GCA_044238215.1 Steroidobacteraceae bacterium | reverse complement strand
CTGCCTGTGCGCTTCGGTGCCTGGGCGGAGGAGGTCGTGGCTCCCGCCGAGGGCCTGTGGTGCGCACCCGAGGGCATTTCCGCGGAGCAGCTGGCGCTGGTGCCGATCAACTTCTCCACGGCGTGGCTGCTGCTGCGTCACCCGACCCCGCTGCGCGAAGGCCTGCTGCAGCGCGGCGACTGGGTGATCCAGAACGCCGCGAACTCCAACGTCGGGTACTACCTGATCCGGCTGTGCCGGCGATGGGGCCTGCACTCGGTGAATGTCGTGCGGCGGCCCGAGCCCGTCGCCGCGCTGGCGGAGGCGGGCGGCGACCTCAACCTCGTCGACGGCGAGGATCTCGCCGAGCGCGTGCGCGCCGTCGTGCCTCCCGGCCGGCTCAAGCTCGCGATCGACGCGATCGCCGGAGACGCGCCCACGCGGCTCGGGCGCTGCTTCGGTCGCGAGGGCGGCATCATCTCGAGCTACGGCCTGCTCAGCGGCGAGCCCTGCAGGTTGCCGCCCGAGATGCTGATGCTCGACGACGTGACGCTGACCGGCTTCTATGCCGCGCGCACCATCCGGCAGCTTGGCCCCGCGGTTGCCGCGGCGATGCAGGCCGACATCAACGCGATGCTGGTCGAGCATCCGCCGCAGGCGCCCATCGCGGCGGTCTATTCCCTCGACGAGGTGCGTGCCGCGGTTGCGCATGCCGGACGCACCGGGGCGGAGCGCGAGGGCAAGATCGTGCTCGTCGCCCGGCGCAACTGAGCCCCAGGGGAGCGGCCATGAGCGAGGAAACACCTGCCGTCCGCGCGATCCAGGATGCCATCAGCGCGATGTTCCGCGAGTTCGTCGAGCATCGGCCGGAGGGCGTGGAGGCGGCCCTGCACGCCGACTGCACGCTGTGGGACGTGTTCCTGCCCCAGCTGATTCAGGGGCCGGCGGAACGCATGGCCTTCCACGCCGGCGACCAGGCGCAGTCACAGGCGCGGGGCCCGCTGACGATGTCGATCGACTGGCAGGCGATCTCCGTCTGGGGAGATACCGGCGTGGCGCG
The DNA here is from genome assembly GCA_044238215.1 of Steroidobacteraceae bacterium. Lineage (GTDB taxonomy): Bacteria > Pseudomonadota > Gammaproteobacteria > Steroidobacterales > Steroidobacteraceae > UBA964. Next base: position 5,747 of record JBIIDW010000111.1, on the reverse strand, counting down.
CTACCACGTCGACTTCGACTATGCACCGCCGAACGCGCACGGCGGCAGGATCCGCATCACCTCGGTCCTTCGTCGCGAAGGCGGTAGGTGGCTGATCGTCCACCATCACGAGGGCGCGGTGCCGGCCGGCGTGCCGCCGATCACCGAAGCGCCGAACCGAGGCTGAGGACGCGGGGCCGGACGTGGAGCCGCTCGACCGACTGCTGGCGCGCTGCCTCGCACCGCGGCATTGGAGCGTCGAGCCGGCCGTGTGCGCGCGTTTTTCCTGCGACGCCTTCGACGAGCGTAACGCGCCTGCCGGCGTCGTCTCGCCCGGGTCGGTCGACGAACTCGCGCAGGCCTTGCCGCGACTGGTCGATGCCGGCTATGCGATCGTGCCCTGCGGCGGCTCGTTGTCCTATTCCGCAGGCACGCTGCCGGCGTCGGGCGCGTGGGTGGCCGTCGACCTGCGCGGGCTGTCGCGCGTGCTGGAGGTGGACCCGCTCGATCGCAACGTGCGGGTCGAGGCGGGGGCGACCTGGGCGGCGCTCGACGCGGAGCTGGCGCCGCGAGCGCTGCGCTGTCCGTTCTGGGGCCCTGCCTCCGGCCTGCATGCGACGCTCGGCGGCACGATCGCCAACGATGGCATCTTCCTCGGGTCGGCGGCGTTCGGTGCGGCGCGCCACGGCGTGCTCGGCCTGACGGTGCTGCTGGCCGACGGATCGCGCCTGGAGACCGGTGTGCACCTGGGCCGCGGCGGCACCGGGCAGTCGCTGGCGCTGGCGCTCGGTCCCGACTTCGGCGCGCTGTTCGTCGGCTCCTGCGGGGCCTTCGGCATCATCGTCGAGGTGACGCTGCCGCTGATCGAGCGGCCATCCCAGGTGCTGGGTGCCGGGTTCGGATGCGCCGATGCATCGGTCGCCACGGCGGCGCTGGCCGCGCTCGCCCGCGACCGGGTCGTCAGCGAGGCGATCGCGGTTGCGCCACGGGGCGCGGACGGCCCGTGGTCGCTGAGTCTCGCGGTGGAGTCGGTCTGCGCGGACGAAGCGCGCGCGCGGCTGGCGCGCGCGTCCGCCGCCTGCCTGGGCGTCGGCGCAGGGCCCTCGGGCGATGGGGTGCTCGGGGCTTTCCGGGCCTCGCCGTTCATGCCGCCGACGATGCTGCGCGACGCCGCCGGACGCCGATGGGTGCCGGTCCACGGCCTGCTGCCGCATTCGAGGGCGCTGCGGGGCGTGGAGGCCGTGGATCGGGTGATGCGACAGCAGGCGAGCCGCGTCGCCGAGTCCGGCATCAGCCACTCGCTGACGCTCGCGCTGGTCGGTTCGGGCGCGGTGCTGGTCGAGGCGAACCTGTACTGGCCGGACGCCGGCAACGTGCTGCTCGACGACTATCTCGGCGCCGGCGCCGGCGCCGGGGGCCGGGGTCCGGCGTCCCGGCTCGCCCCCGTGCGCAGTGTGCGCGAGGCGCTCGCCGCCGCCCTCGATGCCGTCGGCGCAACCCACCTGCAGATCGGGCGGCTGTACCCGTGGCTCGAACGCCTGGATCCGGCCGCGCGCAGGTTTGCCGTCGGCGCCAAGCGCCTGCTGGACCCGCGTGGTGCCATGAATCCAGGCGTCCTCGGGCTGCCTGCCGCCGACGCCGCACGCTGAGCGGCGCTGCCGGGGCCCCTACATGTCGGGCCGGACCTGGTCCATCATGTTCCGCACGAGCAATCGCCGAGACGGGGGCCCCTGTGGACGCATACGAGTTCTGGCGCTGGATCCACGTGATCCTGTTCGTGCTGTGGCTCGGAGCCGACGTCGGGGTCTTCATCTGCGGCTCGTGGGTCCGGCGCGAGAGCCTGTCGGTCGAGCAGCGCACGGTGCTGCTGCAGGCCTCGGCCGCGATCGACCTGTGGCCGCGGTTCTCGGCTGCGCTGATGCTGCCGGTCGGGCTGATGCTGGCCCGGACGTGGAACCCCGCCCTTGAGGTGGTCTGGGTCGCAGGCGCCTGGGTCGTGGCCATCGCCTGGCTCGCGCTGACGCTGCTCGGCATGCGGCACATGGGCACGCCGCGCGGCGCGACGCTCTCGCGCATCACGCACGCAGGCCTGGTCGTGCTTTCGCTGGCCTGCTTCGCGGGCGGCTACGCCTGGCTGCAGGCGGCGCCGGAGGGGCTGGGAGCCTGGCTGGCCGCCAAGCTGATGCTCTACGGCGTGGTGGCCCTGCTGGCCATCGGCATCGAGATCGCCTTCGGTCCCGTGGTGCGTGGCTTCCCGATGATTGCCAACGAGGCCGAGCGCGCGCGCGGCAACGCGATGATCCGCGCCGGGATGAACCGCACGCTCGTCGTCGTCGCCACCCTTTACGTCGTGCTGCTCGTCGCGAGCGTGCTCGGCGTCGCCAAGCCATTCTGAACGGAGGTGCCCCATGCACGCCGCGCTGCCGGAGCAGGAAGTCGGGCGGGTGATCCGCGAGATGTACCGGGCGTTCACCGAACACCGGCCGAAGGACATCGAGGCGGCGCTGCACGAGGACTGCACGATCTGGGACGTGTTCACGCCGCAGCTGATCCGCGGGCGCGCGGAGCGTGACCGCTTCCACGAGGCCGATCAGGCGCAGTCGCAGGCGCGCGGCCCGCTGACGCTGAGCGTGGACGAGCCGTTGGTGTCCGCCTGGGGCGACGTGGCCGTGGCGCGCTACTACCTCGACTTCCGCTACGAGCCGCCGAACGCGGTACAGGGCCGGGTGCGGATCACCTCGGTGCTGCGCCGCGAGGGCGGCACGTGGCGGATCGTCCACCACCACGAGGGGCTGTTGCCCGGGGGCGTGCCCCCGCTCGGCGAGCCGACGGCCTGATGTCGTCGCACGCGGCGCTGAAGAAGCGCCACCGCGCCGAGCGCGCCGCGCAGACCCCCGAGCTGTCGCTGCGCGTCCACCGCGCGCTCAGCTGGCTGCAGCGTGCGGAGCAGCTGGACGCGGATCCCGACGGCCAGTTCATCTTCCTGTGGATCGCCTTCAACGCCGCCTACGCCAACGATTTCGGCAGCGACCAGCGGCTGTCCGAGCATGGGGCGTTCCGACGGTTCCTCGACCGGCTCGCGCGCCTCGACGATGGGCGCAACCGCATCGAGGACCTCGTCTGGCAGGAGTTTGCGCACAGCATCCGGACGCTGCTCGACAACCCCTACGTGTTCCAGGACTTCTGGCGGTGGCGTGCCGGCGAGATCGACGGCACCGAATGGCGACGGCGGTTCGATGCGCAGCGGCGCGCGGCGCGGCAGGCACTGGGGCGGCGGGCCACGCGGACCGTCCTCGCCATCGTGCTGTCGCGCATCTACGTGCTTCGCAACCAGCTCGTGCACGGCGGTGCGACCTGGAACGGCAAGGTCAATCGCGAGCAGGTCCGCGACTGCACCCGGTTCATGGGCTGCTTCGTGCCGCTGGTGATCGAGATCATGATGGATCATCCGGCCGCCTCCTGGCCGGCCCCCAGCTACCCGGTCGTCGACGACCCGGACCAGCCGGCCGAAGGACCGCAGGGGGCTTGAGTCCGGGCGGATCGCCCCCATTCCTGATCCCACTCTCACTCCGACAAGGACGTCGCCGTGACCCCCGATCCCGTTCCCGCCGGCGCCGTTCCGCGCCTCCAGCGCCTGCTCGAGCGCCCTGCGTTCCAGACCGCGATCCTCTGGCTGATCATCGTCAACGCGGTGATTCTGGGGCTCGAGACCTCACCGGCCGCGATGGCCGCCTACGGTCCGGTGCTGAAGGCGCTCGACGCCGCGATCCTCGCCGTGTTCGTCGCGGAGATCGGCCTGCGGCTGGTCGTGCACCGGCTGGCCTTCTTCCGCGATCCCTGGAGCGTGTTCGACTTTCTGGTCGTCGCGATCGCGCTGGTGCCTGCGACGGGCGAATTGTCGGTGCTGCGTGCGTTGCGTGTGCTGCGCGTACTCCGCGTGATCACCGTGGTGCCGGCGATGCGGCGCGTGGTCGGCGGCCTGCTCGCCGCCATCCCGGGGCTGTCGTCGATCGCGATGGTGCTCGCGCTCGTGTTCTACGTGTTCGGCGTGATCACCACCAACCTGTTCGGGCAGGCGTTCCCCGAGTGGTTCGGCACCCTGGGCCGCTCCCTCTACACCCTGTTCCAGGTCATGACGCTGGAGAGCTGGTCGATGGGCATCGTGCGGCCCGTCATGGAGGTCTATCCCTACGCCTGGGCGTTCTTCGTGCCCTTCATCCTGATCGCCACCTTCACGATGCTGAATCTCTTCATCGGCATCATCGTCAGCGCGATGCAGAGCTTCGCCGACGCCGATCGGGCAGAGCCCGGCGCCAGCGGGGCGTCCGTGCGCGAGCCGGCCGGTGCCGACGTGCATGCCGAGCTCCGCGCGCTTCGGGAGGAGGTCCGGGCGCTGCGCGTCGACCTCGGCCGCGGACGCGACGGCGGGGGCCCCGGCTAGTCCGCGGCGCCCGCGACGCGCACCATCAGCGCACGAACCGCGTCGTTCGCGCGGTAGCCCGGAGTGCCGAAGTCGCGGTTGATCTCCATGTGGTTGCCGGGATCGGGCACCCGCTCGACCCGCAGCCCGGCGCGCCGCAGCGCGGCGCCGAAGTAGTCCGCCTGTTCGACCGCGTCGGCACGGTCTTCCGCGAACACCAGCAGCCAGTCGGCCGGGTCGCCGCGGTCGACGTAGGTGATCGGCGACAACGCACGCTGTCGCGCGGGATCGGCGCCGAAGGCATCGCCGTACAGCTTGCGCGCCAGCGGGCCGCGGCGGCCGAACTCGCTGGTGACGTCGTAGCCGGCGCCGTCGAGCAGGATGACGCCGCGGATCGCGCGCCGGTCCTCGCCGAGCCACCGCTCGTCGCTCGCCAGCAGCGCGGCGAGGTGCGCACCGGCGCTGTGGCCGAGCAGCAGGATGCGGTCCGCATCGAAGCCGCGCGCCGACGCTTCGCGTCGCAGCGCGCGCAGCCCCGTGGCGAGGTCGCGCGCCTGCTGCTCCACGGGCGCGTCGGGCAGCACGCGGTAGCCCACCGAGGCGAAGGCCCAGCCGGCCTCGTTGAACCACTGCGGCTTGGCGCGCACGCGCTGGTGGTCGCCGGTGCGCCACGCGCCGCCGTGCACGAAGATCGCGAGCGGCGCATTCGCGTGCCCGACTGCGGGATAGAGCGCGATCGCCTGGCGCTCGTGCGGCCCGTAGCGCAAGGTCACGGCCGAAGCCGAGGCCACGTCGGCGCGCAGCGCCCCGAGCGTGCCGAGGGCGGCCAGCGCGAGCGTCGGCAGCAGCGCGGGAGTGATGTGCAGGCGCGGCATCGATGTGGGTTCCGGACTCGGCATTAGGTTGCAGCGGGCCGGGCCGGTAGACTGCGGCGACCCGGCACAGGTTCCCGCATTATGGCCATGCCTCCCCGCACCCGTCGCCAGTTCCTCCGCTGGAGCGCCGCAGCGCTCGGCCTCGCTGCGGCCCGGCCGCCGTGGGCGCAGGCGGCGGCCGCAGGGGTCGCGCCGGCGCCCCGGCCGCTCGACCTGCTGATCCTGGGCGGCACCGGGTTCCTCGGGCCGCACGTGGTCGAGCACGCGCTCGCGCGCGGGCACCGGGTCACGCTGTTCAACCGGGGTCGCAGCGCCGCGGGCGCCTTCGGCGGCCGCGCGGAACTGCTCGTCGGCGACCGCGATCCCAACGTCGGCGCCGGAATCGCCGCGCTCGAGGGCACGCGCCGGTGGGACGCCGTCATCGACATCTCCGGCTACCTGCCGCGTCACGTGCGCGCGACCGCCAGCCTGCT
>JBIIDW010000110.1:0-6792 GCA_044238215.1 Steroidobacteraceae bacterium | reverse complement strand
ACGGTGTCGGCCTGGCGGGAGAAGATGAACGGTCCGATCGTGCCCTCGTGGATGTCCGGCCAGTTCGGCTCGACCGCGCGCGCCTTCTCGACGAGGCGCGCGACGAAGCGCTCGTACTGGCTGCGGTGCACGTAGATGCGTTCGAGCGACTGGCAGGCCTGGCCGGTGGCGAGGCACGACGCCCGCAGTGCGACGTCGGTGGCGCGCTCCAGGTCGGCGCCGGGCGCCACGATCAGCGGGTCGTTGCCGCCCAGCTCGAGGAACGCAGGAATGAAGTGCCGCGCGGCGTTCTCCGCGACCATCCGGCCGGTGGGCACGCTGCCGGTGAAGCAGACCACGTCGGAAAGACGCACCAGGGCCTCGCCGGTTTCGCGCGCCCCGGGCAGCACCGCCAGCACGGCCGCGAGCTCGGGCACGGCCTCGATCGAGCGGCGCACGGGCTCGACGAAGCGCGGCGTGATCTCGCTGGGCTTCACCAGCACGGCGCAGCCCGCCAGCAGTGCCGGGATCGCGTCGATGAAGCACAGCGACAGCGGGAAATTCCACGGGCTGATGATGCCCACGAGGCCGTACGGCACGTACTGCGAGACGTAGCTGATGGTCGGCTGCGTCGCCGACGGGAACCGCTCCTCGCGGGCGAAGCCCGGAGCGTCGCGCAGCCAGCGGTCGATCATGCCCACCACCGACCCGGCCTCGCTGTGCGCGACCAGGAAGCGCCCGGTGTCCTCCGACAGCGCCCGCGCGATCTCGGGCTGCCTCGCGACGAACTCGGCACGCCAGCGCCGCAGTACGTCCAGCCGGTGCTCGAGCGGCTGCGCCGCCCAGTCGCGCCCTGCGGCGCGCAGCCGGCGCACGGTGGCCTCGAGCTCCGCCGCGGAAGGCGCGTGGAAGTGGTAGTCCGGCGCGCCGCTGCGCGGGTTGCGCACGGCGATCCGCTCGCCGTGGCAGGCGGCCGGGGCGGCGGGGACGGGACGGCTCGTCTCGGTCGATCCGGAATTCGGCGGGGCCATGGGATGGTGCGCTCCTGTCTCGGGTGCAGGGGGTCCGCGGCGCTGCAGTGCGTCGATGAACGGCTGGTCCGCCTCGAGGATGTCGGCGCGGCCGAGATCAGCCAGCGCAACCCAGCGCAGGGCCTGTCCGTCGAGGCCGCTCGCGCTGCCCTCCCAGTCCGGCACGACGTGCAGGTGCAGTTCGACCGTGCGGTCCGGGTAGGCGTGCACGAGGCTGACCAGCTTCTCGCTGCGACGCAGGGTCACGCCCAGTTCCTCGGCGAGCTCACGCGCCAGCGCCTGCTGCTCCGACTCACCGGCGTCGATCTTGCCGCCCGGAAACTCCCAGCGGCCTGCCATGTGGCGACCGGCCGGGCGCTGCGCGATCAGCACGCGCCCCTCGGCGTCGAACAGGGCGCCGGCCACCACGCGCACCCGCGGCGCCCCGGGGGCGGCGGTGCCCGGCGACGGGCCCTCGGCCGCCGCCGTCAGGCCTCCTCCAGCCTGCCGTGGCACTGCTTGTACTTGCGGCCCGAGCCACAGGGGCAGGGCTCGTTGCGCCCCACCTTGCGCTCGCCGCGCACGAAGGTTCCCGCGCCGGTGGCGGCCTCGGCGGCGACCGAGGCGGCGAGCGGGGCCGGCGCGGCAGCCGGCTCGACCGGCGGCCCCGCGGCCAGCAGCGACTGGGCCTCGGCGTGCTGGGCCTGCAGTGCGCGCAGCAGGCGATCCTGGCGCTCCTGCTCCTCGCGCTGCAGGTCAGCCTCGGTGCGGATCTCGATGCGCGAGAGCACCGAGGCGGTGTCGTACTTCACGCGGTCGAGCATGTTGCTGAACAGCTCGTAGGCCTCGCGCTTGTACTCGTAGCGGTAATCCTTCTGCGCGTAGCCGCGCAGGTGGATCCCCTGGCGCAGGTAGTCCATGGCGGCGAGGTGGTCGCGCCAGTGCTGGTCGAGCGTGCGCAGCATGACGTCCTTCTCGACCTGCTGCATCAGTTCCGGGCCGTATCGCTCCGACTTGGCGGAGTACGCGGCCGTGACGGCGTCGACGACGCGCTGGCGCAGCGTCGCCTCGTCGAGCTCCGGCTCGGCCGCGAGCCAGGAGCGCGGATCGACGTCGACCGCGAAGTCCTTGCGCACGGACTCGCGCAGGCCGTCGATGTCCCAGTCGTCGTGGGGCACGTTGCGCGGCAGGGACTGGTCGAGCAGCGTCGCCAGCGCGTCCTCGCGCATGCCGCGCACGGCCGCCGACAGGTCCTCCGCGCCCATCAGCTCGGTGCGCTGCTGGTAGATGACCTTGCGCTGGTCGTTGGCGACGTCGTCGAACAGCAGCAGCTGCTTGCGGATGTCGAAGTTGTGGCCCTCGACCTTGCGCTGCGCCTTCTCGATGCGGCCCGACAGCATCCGGCTCTCGATGACCTCGCCTTCCTTCATGCCGGCGACCGTCAGCAGCCGCTTGGTGAAGGCCGGGTCGCCGAAGATGCGCATCAGGTTGTCTTCCATCGACAGATAGAAGCGCGACGAACCCGGATCGCCCTGGCGGCCGGCGCGGCCGCGCAGCTGGTTGTCGATGCGCCGCGACTCGTGGCGCTCGGTGCCGATGATGTGCAGGCCGCCCGCGGCGAGCACCCGCGCGTGCCGCTCCTGCCAGGCGGCGCGCGCGCGCTCGCGGTCGTCCGCCGATACGCCCTCGGGCATGGCGGCGAGCTCGGCCTCGAGGCTGCCGCCGAGGACGATGTCCGTGCCGCGGCCCGCCATGTTGGTGGCGATCGTCACCGCGGCCGGGCGGCCGGCCTGCGCGACCACCAGCGCCTCGCGCTCGTGCTGCTTGGCGTTGAGGACCTCGTGCGCGATCCCCTCGCCGCGCAGGATGCCCGACAGCAGCTCCGAGGTCTCGATCGAGGTGGTGCCGACCAGCACCGGCTGCTCGCGCGACACGCAGTCGCGGATGTCCTCGACGATGGCCTTGAACTTGTCGGCCTGCGTCAGGTAGACCAGGTCAGACTCGTCCTTGCGGATCATCGGCTTGTGGGTCGGTATGACCATCACCTCGAGGCCGTAGATCTGCAGGAACTCCGGCGCCTCGGTGTCGGCCGTGCCGGTCATGCCGGAGAGCTTGCGGTAGAGGCGGAAGTAGTTCTGGAAGGTGATCGACGCGACCGTCTGGTTCTCCTCGCGGACCCGCACCCCCTCCTTCGCCTCGATCGCCTGGTGCAGGCCGTCGGACCAGCGCCGGCCCGGCATCGTGCGACCGGTGAACTCGTCGACGATGACGACTTCGCCGTTACGCACGATGTACTCGACGTCGCGCTTGTACAGCGCGTGGGCCCGCAGGCCGGCGTTCAGGTGGTGCATCAGGCGGATGTTGGCCGCGTCGTACAGGCTCTCGCCCTCGCGCAGCAGCCCGCCCTCGATCATCAGCTGCTCGACGGACTCGTGGCCCGCCTCCGTGAGGTGCACCTGCCGCTGCTTCTCGTCGACGGTGTAGTCGCCCGGGCCGTCCTCGGCCTGCTGGCGCACGAGCCGGGGCACGAGCCGGTTGATCGCCAGGTAGGCCTCGGTGCTCTCCTCCGCCGGCCCCGAGATGATCAGGGGAGTGCGGGCCTCGTCGATCAGGATGGAGTCCACCTCGTCGACGATCGCGAACGACAGGCCGCGCTGCACACGATCGTCGAGGCGGAACGCCAGGTTGTCGCGCAGGTAGTCGAAGCCGAACTCGTTGTTGGTGCCGTAGGTGATGTCGCAGGCGTAGGCGGCGCGCTTGTCCGGCTGGCCCTGCTGGTTGCGGATCACGCCCACGCTGAGGCCGAGGAAGCGGTAGATCGGGCCCATCCAGTCGGCGTCGCGCTGGGCGAGGTACTCGTTGACGGTGACCACGTGAACGCCCTGCCCCGCCAGCGCGTTGAGGTAGGCAGGCAGGGTCGACATCAGGGTCTTGCCCTCGCCGGTACGCATCTCGGCGATCCGGCCCTGGTGCAGTGCCATGCCGCCGATCAGCTGGACGTCGAAGTGACGAAGGCCGAGCGTGCGCCGCGACGCCTCGCGCACCACGGCAAAGGCCTCCGGCAACAGCGAGTCGAGCGTGGCGCCGGCGGCGATCCTGGCCCGGAACTCGTCCGTGCGGCCGCGCAGCTGCTCGTCGGAGAGGGCCTTCAGCTCGGGCTCCAGGGCATTGGCCACCTGGACCTGGCGCGCCAGCCCCTTCAGGAGCCGGTCATTGCGACTGCCGAACAAGCGGGCAAGGATGTTGAACACTCGTGGGGACCTGCCGGAAGCGGAAAAGGGCGGACGGGCCCGGGGGCCCGCCACTTGCTGACCGGCTATTGTACGGGAAGCGGTGCGGGGGGTCAGCGGCCGACGTAGCCGAGCGGGTCGACCGGGCGGCCGTTGCGCAGCACCTCGAAATGCACGTGCGGCCCGGTGGAACGGCCCGTCGAGCCCATCAGGGCGACCACCTCGCCCCTGGACACGGCCTGGCCGGTCTGCACCTTGACCCGCTGGTTGTGCGCGTAGCGCGTGACGTAGCCGTCACCATGGCTGATCTCGACGACGCCACCGTAACCCGCGTGGTACCCGGCGAAGGTGACGACGCCGGCGCCCACCGCCAGCACGTCCGAACCGCGGGCCGCCGCGAAGTCGACGCCCTTGTGGAAGGTCTGGTGTCCGGTGAACGGATCCTGACGCTCGCCGAAATAGGACGAGATGTAGCCGCGCCGCACCGGGCGGCCGTCGGGCAGCGTCTGCTCGCGCAGGTCGCGCTGCAGGATCACGCCCTCGAGGGCACCGAGCTGCGCGTCACGCAGCGAGAGCCGGTTCTCGAGGTCGTCGAGCATGCGCGTGAGGTCCGGGACGCCGGCGGCGCGACCCTCGCCCTCCGGGCCGCCGGTGGCCGGCGCGGAGTCGAAGTTGAATTCGCGGGAGTCGATGTCGGCGAGCTCGGTCAGCCGGCGCCCCAGCGCGTCGAGCCGGATGACGTGAGCATTGACCTGGCCGACGCGGGCCGAGAGTGCGTCGACGCGCTCCTGCAGACGCGCGCGCATCTCGTCGACCTCGGCCTTCTGCTGCGCCACCAGCCGCGGCAGGTCAGCGGGACCGCCCGCGACCTCGCGCGACGAGTGCTCGCCGAGCTGCATGCCGGCGATGAACACGAGACCGAGCAGCGCGATGAAGCAGGCGCCCGCGGCCGCGGCCGCACCCGCGAGCAGACGGCGCGGCACCTGCACGTCGAGGGCGACCGCGCCCTCGAGGCGCCACTGCAGGTCGAGCAGCATGCGCCGCAGGCGCACACCGATGCTGCGGAAGAGACGTTGCCGTTGAGCCATCCTCGCGGGACTCCCGTGTCGAAGCGTTGATCTTCGAGGAATCTTTGACGAAGCTTGCGCTGCGGCGCCGATCCCGACGGGCCCGTGCGGTCGTAACCGGTTCGGGCGTTCTTTCCATAACCCGCGGCAATGCGCGGCTTTGGCGCGCGACTATGCACAAACCCGTAGGACGAGACAAGAAAAGATCTGCCGGTCGCGACGCAGTGCGCGCTCCCGCAGCATCCAAGCCCTTGAACATCAGGGACTTGCTGGCCAAATCAAAACTGGCGGGCAAGGAAATCCCGCAATTGGCTGACGAGCAGGACTTTTGGTTCGATCTGCTCCGCGGCAAGCTGGAACCGGCGCTGTTCGGGGCGATCACCGGGATCGTCGAGCGCGACACGCGGCTGACCGTGATGACCCGCTCCGCGGAGTGGGCTGCGCGGCTGCGCTTCGCCCTCGCCGAACTCTGGCCGCAACTGCGGGAGGCGCGCGCGACGCTGAGCGCGTGCGCGGTGCGGGTTCAGCCGGCCGCCGCCGAGAGCAGGCGCGCGCGCACGTAGGAGATCGGCGCGTCCTCCGGCTTCTCGAACACCACCGCTTCCCACGCGCTGCGATCCTGCAGCAGCGTGCGCAGCAGGCGGTTGTTGAGGCCGTGCCCCGACTTGTGACCGCTGAACTCGCCGATCAGGCTGTGACCGAGCAGGTACAGGTCGCCGATCGCGTCGAGGATCTTGTGCTTGACGAACTCGTCCTCGTAGCGGAGGCCGTCCTCGTTCATCACTCCGGCGTCGTCGAGCACGATCGCATTGTCGAGGTTGCCGCCGAGCGCGAGGTTGCGCGCGCGCAGCGTCTCGATGTCGCGCATGAAGCCGAACGTGCGCGCGCGGCTGATCTCCTTGAGGAAGGAGGTCGTGGAGAAGTCCATCGTGGCGCGCTGCGCGCGGCGCTTGAACACCGGGTGGTTGAACTCGATCTCGAAGTTCACCTTGAAGCCGTCGAACGGATCGAAGCGCGCCCACTTGTCGCCGTCCTCGACCTGCACGGGCTTGCGGATGCGGATGAAGCGCTTGGGCGTGCGCTGCTCCTCGATGCCGGCCGACTGCAGCAGGAACACGAACGGGCCGGCGCTGCCGTCCATGATCGGCACCTCGGCGGCACTGACCTCGACGATGGCGTTGTCGATGCCGAGGCCCGCGAACGCGGACAGCAGGTGCTCGACCGTCGAGACGCGCACGTCGCCGCGCACGAGCGTGGTACCGAGCGTGGTCTCGCCGACGTTGAAGGCGAGCGCCGGGATGTCGACGGGCTCGGCGAGGTCGGTGCGGCGGAAAACGATGCCGGTGTCCGGGGCGGCCGGACGCACCGTCATGAGGATCTTCTCCCCGGTGTGAAGCCCCACGCCGCTGGCGCGGATGACGTTCTTGAGCGTGCGTTGTCCGACCATGTCCCTGGACTCCCGACCCACCGCCCGGCCCGGACGGCGCCGGGGGAGGCGCGTCGGTC